>JALSGI010000422.1 GCA_026982835.1 Planctomycetota bacterium
GGCTTACGCCCGCGGCTCGCCGATTGCAAGAATAAACGCTTTTTCTCGCACTGGTGCGGAAGCACCGCCGCAAGACCCAAGACCCACGACCCAAGCCCCCGGAGCGGAAGCTCCGGCGCAAGCCGCAAGCCGCCTCCCCGCACTGACGTGCGGGGCTCTGGATCCCTCCACGCCCCCACGCCTCCAAGCCTCCAAGCCCCCAGCTCCCGGTGCAAGGCTTGCTATCCGCCGCCCAGATCGGCTTTCTCCCGGGGCGGCTCTTTGGTTTTGGCCGCAGGAGCCACCAGCGGAGCACGCAGCCCTTGCAGCGCTTCGGGCGGCAGGCGGCGCCGATCTCCTGGTCCTCGACGGAGTTTTAAGGCCGCCGCGTTTTTGAACCCGGCTCCCTGGGAGCGGAACCACCGGTGCTCGGGCCGCTGGAGAATCTCGTCGATCACCTTGCGCACCGCTTCGGCTTGCTCTTTCTTGCCGGCCGCTTCGGCCTGGTGGGCGATCTCCAGCGCCTCGGGGATCAGCTCCTGGTAGAACCGCTCGGCCACTTCGTACATGCCGTGCCAGTGGGCGTAGTCGGGCGCCATCATCGAGGCCCCGTGCCGCGCCCGGCGCCCCTCGTGGTGCCAGAGATAGAACCAGGTCCACTCGATCCGCTCGTCGAACTGCTGCTTGGTGATGAGCCCCTGGTCGCGCAGGGCCTTCATGATCTTCAACCCCGGCTTGGCGAACTTTTCGTTGTAGAGGATCACAAAATCGTCGTACTGCTTGTAGAAGGCCGAGATGTAGTCCGGCGTGTGGCAGTGGGAGCATACTTGCCGCATCCGCTGGCGTTTGGCTTCGGCCGTGTCCTTCACCAGCGCTCGCCGCTTGGCCGGATCGGTCTCCTTGACCACCGCGCCGTGCTCGTCGGTGTCCATCCGCAGGCTCACCGGCGGCCGGTTGTTCCAGGAGATACGCTCGCCGGGGTCGTGGGTCACCTTGCCGCCGTTGCGGGTGTGGCCCGACATGTGGCAGGTGGCGCAGGTAGGGGCCTGGGTGTAGTCCTTGCCCAGCACCCAGTCCTTGGCGTCCAGGTTCATATGCTCGCGCAGGTCGCGGTAGGCCACGCCGTGCTTGGATTCCTCGAAGATTTCCTTCTGGGGGTGGTCCGGGCCCAGATGGCACTTGGCGCAGTTTTCCGGCTGTCGGGCTCGCCGCGGGGAGAAGTCGTGCCGGCTATGGCAAGCCGAGCAGGAGCCCAGTGAGCCATCGAGGTTGATCCTTCCGATGCCGGTGTTGGGCCAGGTTTCGGGATGGAACAGCGGCTTGCCTTCCTCGTTGCGGCGAATGCGCGCCAGGGCCTCTTTGTTGGTGGGCTTGCCGTTTTTGTCCGGCTTGAGGTCATCGACGGTGATCATCCCACCATCGACGGCCAACAGCGCCACTTTGCTGCCGTGGCACTGCTTGCAACCGGTAGCGGCCGAAGCCATGCCGTTGACTTTATCGACCAGAAAGCCCGGCGTGGGCGAATGGGGATCAAACGGCACCCGGGCCCCCTCGACCGTTTCGGCCAGGAAGTTGTCCAGCGAGGCGAGGATGTTGCCTCCTTGGGCGTGGTGACTGCGAGCAAACTCTTCGGCTTCGCGCACGTGGCACTTGCTGCAATCCCGCGGCGTGACCACCGTGGCGATGGTGGCCCCGTAGTGCAGGAACGCGTCGGCGTCGTCCTTTTCGGCCCGGTGGCACTCGAAGCACCCCACCGCCTTGGCCGCGTGGGTGCTATGGCGCCAGTGGTCCACCAGGCCGGGGGTCTGTTTCTGGTGGCACTCCACGCAGGAGCGGCTGCTGGCCGGGACGACGATCTGGTGCTGGGCCAGTCCCAGCTCGGCCCGACGCCGGGCCACCTCCATCCACTGCACCAGCACCAGCGAGCCCAGGAAAAACAGGCCCAGGATGAAGATGATCCACTGCTTGGTTTTGAGCGTCATGGCAGGTTTCCTCTCCCGGTTGTTCGAGGACGGATTGATTGTGTGGTCAAGCGAGGCGTCGGCAGCGGGGCTAGTGGGGCACCAGGGCTTCCCAGACGGTCAGCCCCACCAGGGCCAGCACGGCCACGATGCCGATATAGACGCTGGCGTTTTCCCAGCCCAGGCGACGCAGCCCCGCGTCGATCCACGGCCAGGCGAACATGGCAAAGACGATCAACCCGATGGACAGCACGGCCGTGCCCAGGCTGAACAGCTTCAGCCAGCGGAACATCACGTAGAAGTACCACTCGGGCTTGATGATCTCGGGCGTGTGCAGCGGGTCGGCCTTGGGGCCCATCTGCGGCGGGAACGTGGTGGCCAGGAAGCTCAGGATGATCATCAGCACCAGGCCGATGATAAGCTCGGTGTAGAAATGGTCCGGGAAGAAGTTGAAGTATTGCGGCTCTTTTTCGTCCTCTTCGCGGAACTGGGTCACCCCATGCAGCCGGATGAGCGTGATGTGAATGGCCAGCAGGAAGATCATCGTCACCGGCAACACGGCCGCATGGAGGATGAAGAAGCGGCTCAAGGTGTGGGGATTGTAGTTCTCCCCACCCAACAGCAGCCGCTTCAGCACCGGCCCCACCAGGGGCACTTGCTCGGTCAGGTTCCCGGCCACGGTGGCCCCCCAGTAGCTGAGCTGCTCAAAGACCAGGCTATAGCCGGTAAAGCCGATCATCAGCGTGCACAAAAGCAGGCACATGCCCACAATCCAGTTCAGATCGCGCGGCTTGCGAAACGCACCGGTGAAATAGACCCGCATCTGGTGCAAGATGACGGCGGCCACCATGAACGTGGC
>JALSGI010000423.1 GCA_026982835.1 Planctomycetota bacterium
CCCCTGTGCGGAGCTGCGCCCCTTTCGCTGGAACAGGCCCGCTATGTGCCCGGCCAGGTGCTCTTGCTGCCCCGGCTTGCCGGAAGACAAAACGCTTTGCAACTATGGCAACCGGTGCTGCTGCACCATCCCCGGCAACCAACGCGCGTGTTGCTGAAACGCATCGCGGGCCTGCCCGGGCAGCGGGTGGCTATCCGCCGCGGCCAGTTGGTCATCGACGGCCATGTGGCCGTCAAACCGCCACGGCTGTGGCACAAGCTGCTGGTGCTGGTGCACGACAGCCGCCATCAGCTTGCGGCCCCCTGGGCCAGCGGCTGGAAGACCCCTTCCGGTGCCTGGCAACTGAGCAATCGCAGTTTTCTGTTCGATGTGCCTGCCGCCGGGAAATCTCCCCCGGCCGAACAGAACCACGGCGAACCTGCCGCCCATTGGATCCACTACCAGCGGGGCAACCAGTTGCTCCGGGGCGACCTGCGCGGGCAACCGCTCCTGCTGGACGATACCCTGGGCGAAAACCAGGCCTTGCCCCGACGGCAGGAAACCGTCCACCAGATCGATGAGTTGCTACTGGAGTGCGAGCTTCTCTGGCACCGTCCTGGCTCGCTGGTGCTGGAACTGGCCGGTCCCCGCGGAGTGTTCCGCCTGCGGGTGGACGCGGCGGCCGGGCAGGCCGCGTTGTGGATCAACGGCCGGGTGGTCAAGCAAATGCCGCTGGGCTCTTCTTCGCAGCCGGTGCAGCACCTGGGGCTGGCCTTGCTGGACGGGTACGTTTGGCATCGGGCAGGCGGCACCTGGGAAAAGTTTCCGCTGCCGCGGGCTGTGCCCAGCCTGGCTCCTTCGGTCCCGGTACGAGTGCGCATCGGGGCGTCTTCCGGCCGGGGCGAGCTGTCCCGGGTGCGGCTATGGCGGGACGTCTATTACCTGGGTCCCGGTGGCGTGCTCTCTTATGAGTTTGGCCGCGTGCCCCCTGGCCACGTGCTGGTGCTTGGGGACAATAGCTTCCAGAGCGACGACAGCCGCACCTGGCCTTCGCCTTGGGTGCCGGTGGAGCTGGTGCTGGGCAGGCCGTTGCGGCCGGGATGGTAGGTGTTCTCCTTGCTGGAAAGAGCCATGAGCGCTTCGGACGAAAAGGCGGCTCCTGACGTCCGCATGCGGGGCTTTGCCCGCCGCCACACGGTAAGCCAGGCCTGGGCGTGGCTCCAGCGCCACAGCGAGCCGCTGCCGCCGGTCACCGTGCCCCTGGAGCAGGCCGCCGGCCGCGTGCTGGCCCAGCAAGTGGTCAGCCCGCTGGATGTGCCTTCGTTCCCCCGGGCCATGATGGACGGCTACGCCCTGCGGGGAGAGGAGACCCAAGGGGCCAGCCCTTACAACCCGCTGGAGTTTGCCGTGGTGGGCCAATCGCTGCCTGCTCGCCCCTACTCCGGCACAGTGGGACCGGGGCAGGCCGTGCGGATCATGACCGGGGCCCCCATGCCCGCCGGGGCCGATGCGGTGCTTCCGGTGGAACAGTGCCAGGCCGAAGGGGACCGCTTGCTGGCCCAGGGCGAAGTGCCGCCAAAGAAAAACGTGGGCGAAGTGGGCGAGGACGTGGCCCGGGGCCAGGTCCTCTTTGAACCCCTGCGGCGACTGCGGCCGCAAGACCTGGGCGTGCTCAGCTCGTTGGGAATGACGTTCGTGGAGGTGGTCCGCCCGGTGCGGGTGAAGGTGCTCATCACGGGCAACGAGGTGGTTCCCCCGGGCCGGCCCAAGGGACCCTATGCCATCTACGACGCCAACGGGCCGATGCTGGAAGCCCTGGTCCGGCGCGACGGGGCCGAACTGGTGGCCCGGCGCATGGTCCCCGACGAAGAAGAGCGCCTGCGGGCGGAACTGGAGGACCCGCAGGCCGACGTGGTGCTCATCTCCGGCGGTTCCAGCGTGGGCCAGGAAGACCTGGCTCCGCAGTTGGTGGCCCAACTGGGAGAATTGCCCATCCACGGCGTGGCCATGCGCCCCAGCAGCCCGGCCGGCCTGGGGCGGATCGGCTCGGCACTGGTTTTTCTGCTGCCGGGCAATCCGGTCTCGTGCCTGTGTGCTTACGATTTTTTCGCCGGCCGGGCGATTCGCCGCTTGGGCGGGCTGCCCGGCGGGTGGCCCTACCCGCGGGTGCGGCTCCCCCTGGCTCGCAAGTTGGTTTCCCAAGTGGGGCGCACCGATTACGCCCGCGTGGTGCTCGATTCCCAGGGCCGGGTAGCTCCGGTGGCGGTGAGCGGGGCATCGATTCTCTCCTCGACCACCCGGGCCGACGGGTTTGTGGTCATCCCCGAAGACAGCGAAGGCTACGCCGAGGGCGCAACGGTGGAGGTTTTTTTGTACGATCCATTTACCGCAACGGAGTTTTTCCAGGAATAGCGTGCCGGGGAGGTTCTGTGGCAAGATACTGGCACTTGCGGCGAACACCCCTTTGGCAGGGGCCGGCGCTGGAAAAGCCCGGCATGATGTCAACCCCCAAAAAGGGGAAAGGTAGAATAGAAGAAACGAGGCCTTGTGCCTTCTGCGGCTCAAGTGTGCTTCATCGATTTTGACCACCAGAGCGTCCCATGCTCACGCCCACCTTTCAGCAAGCGTTCAAAGGCATCCGCCTGGTGTTTTTGGCCTTATGGGGCCTGATCTGGACGGCGGTGGTGCTGATTTTCGACGCCCTGGTTGTCCATAACCTGGCTCAGCTCCAGCGCGTGCAACATTACGCTTCTACCCAAGGCGTGGTGGTAGCCACCCGGAAACAGGAACTGGCACGGCACCCGAAAAATCCCCAGCTCAAGCCGGGCAAAGTGATCGCATACCAATACCAGGTGAAAGGCAAGACCTACGAAGGCACGCGGGTGCGGGTGGGGATGGGCTTTGGCAACGACTCGGCCTACAAGCACATCAAGCACCTGAAACCCGGCGATGCGGTCACCGTGTACTACGATCCCCAACAACCGGATCAGGCCGTGCTCACCACGCAAGTGCAGTCCGGGGATTTCGCCCTGCTGGTGTTCCTGTTGCCGTTCAATTGCGTGATGTTGGGTTTTTGGGGCTATGTGGTGTTGGGTCGCTCGGAGCGGGCCTTTGCCAGTCTGTTGGCGGGACTGGTCCTTTGTGGCGGCGTGGCCTTCCTCAGCGGGTTTGTGCTGGTGCCGCTGACGGACCGGCCCGATCCGCTGATCAGCGCCCCCGTCGTGGCGACTGTCCCGCTGCTGCTAGTGGCCCTGGGAGCGGCCACCGGCACGCTGGCCTATTTGCGCCCCGATTCGATCTGGTACCGTATGGGCAAGTCCCTGACCCAATTCCGTTCCAGTTACTGATTCCCCCACTACGGCAGGCGATGTCCAGGCCGATTCCGGCGGCCGCTTTCACGTTGCTGTCCACCCACCAGGTCAACGATGAGTACCGTGCTGGAAAAAATCCTGGCCGCCAAACGCCGCGAGGTAGAAGCGGCCAAGGCTCGCCTGCCCCTGGGCGAACTTCAGGCTCAACTGGCCGATGCCCCTCCGGTGCGTCCTTTCCTGGAGCCGCTGCTGCACCCGGACCGGGTAGGCTTGATCGCCGAGGTGAAACGGGCCAGCCCCTCGGCCGGGGTGATCCGCCCGGACTTCGATCCCGTAGAAATCGCCCTGGCCTACCAGCAGGGAGGGGCCGACTGCCTGAGCGTGCTCACCGACCGGGAGTTTTTTCAGGGAGATATTGAGTACCTGCGGGCAATCCGCCGCCGGAGCCGGTTGCCCGTACTGCGCAAGGATTTTCTCATCGATCCCTACCAGCTGTACGAAGCCCGTGCCGCCGGGGCCGATGCGGTACTGCTGATCGCCGAATGTCTTGCCCCGGAAGAACTGGCCCGGCTGTACCGACTTTCCCTGGAACTGGGCATGACCCCGTTGGTGGAAATCTACCAGGCAGAGAATCTCCGGCGGGTGATCGAGCTGGGCGTGCGTTTGATTGGCATCAACAACCGCAACCTGCACACCTTCCAGACGGACCTGCAGCATACGCTGGAACTGCTGCCGCAGGTGCCCGCGGACCGCGTGGTGGTCAGCGAAAGCGGCATCCGCACCGCTGAGGACTTGCAGCGGCTGTTTGCTGCGGGAGTGAAGGCCGTGCTGGTGGGCGAGCACCTGATGCGCCAGGCCGACGTGGCCCAGGCCGTACAGCGGCTGCTTGCCGGCAAGCAAGAATCGGACAAACCACTCTAAAAGCAAGCAGATGATTTTGAAGAAATTCCGCCGGTTCTCTGGTCCGGGCATCCTTGCTGCACTAGCATGGAAGCACGCTTTGGAAGGTGCTCTGGTATCCGGTCCCAGGCGGCAAGGAACACCAGGAGCACTTCCAGCGTGACTCGGACCGTACGCGCGTTTCATTTCTGTCTGTTAGGAGAAGCATGATGAAACAGTTCTTCCTGCAAGCCGTGGGGTTGTTGGTTCTCTCCGGGGTGTTGGGCACTTCACACGTGCTGGCCCAACAGGAACCCTCGGAGAAAAAACCCCCGACGGAGTCCAAGAACGAGCAAGACGAAGCCCAAAAAGCCGCCGCCCTGAAACGGGCAACGCTTGCCCGTAAGGTATTCCAAAACTTGCAAAAGGCCTTCCAAGGGGACGACAAGGCCGCCCTGGCCATGCAAGAAGCGTTGGACGAGCTGCTCAAGCAGCCTCAGCTAGGCCCACAGGAGCTGCGCGTGGGCATGTTCGTGGCCCAGGTTTCCGAAATCCGCGGCGATTACGTCGCCGCGTTGAACGTGTACCAGAAACTGGAAGCCGCCTTTGCCAACAGCGACGACAAACGCCTGGCGGAACTGAGCAGCCGCCTGCACAAGGCAGCCAAAAAGCGGTTGGGCATTCTGGGAAAACCCCTGGTGCTGGAAGGCACCCTGGTCGATGGCAAGGAATTGGACTGGGAGCCCTACAAGGGGAAAGTGGTGTTGGTGGACTTTTGGGCCACCTGGTGCGGCCCTTGCCTGCGCGAGCTGCCCAACGTGCTCAAGCTTTACCAGCAGTACCATCCCAAGGGGTTCGAAATCATCGGGGTGAGCCTCGACTCGGACAAGGAGCGGCTGGAAAAGTTTCTTGAAGACAAGGAAATTCCTTGGCAAAACCTGTTCAGCCACGACAAGGAAAACCAGGGCTGGGAGCATCCCCTGGCCCAAAAGCTGGGAGTAAGCGCCATCCCGCATACGATCCTCATCGGCCGCGACGGCAAGGTGCTGGCCCTGGGGCTGCGAGGCCAGCGCTTGGCCAAGAAGCTGGAGGAACTCCTCGGTCCGCCTGAAGAAGAAAAGAAAGCCGACTCCGAAAAAGCTGCCAGCAAGTAGTTTGCAGCCGGCAAGTGCAACCGGCGGTCGGATCCCGGCCGCCGGTTTTTGCTTGCACCCTGGCCCGCGGATCGGCTACTTTCCAGTAAAGACACAGGTTGAGGCCGACTCCCGTCCACTGGTCCAAGGAGGTTCCGTCATGTACCGCTTGGGGCTTTTGCTCGCAGCGCTGCTCCTTGTCACGCTGTGCCTGGCCGGCAACGGGGCTTCGCCCGCACCGGCTCTGGCTCAGCCGGGCGAACAGATCAACCCTTACTCGGCCCCTGCCGGGCTGAACAACGATCAATTGATCGAGTACCTGGAGCGGATGCAGCGCAAGCCCCGAACCATCCGCCGTCGGCCGGGCTTCGTGGCCGCTGTTGTGGACGCCTGCACCCGCGTGCTGGAAAACAAGCCCAACCCCCGCCAGGAAGAAACGGCCGCCATCGTGCTGATGGACGTGCTGCACGACCAGGCCATCGACGGGGACGAAAAGGCCCAAGGGCAGCTCTACACCTGGGCCGCTCGGCTGCGCAAGTCCCAAGTGAAGGCCGTGGCCCAGCGTGCCCGGCTCCACCTGCTGGAACAGCAAGTGCAACTGGCCCGGGCCGGCCGACTCACCGACGCGGAAATCTCTCGACTGTTTGAGCATCTGCGCAAGTACTGCGAGGAGACCGAGCTGACCGGCCGGCACCTCTACCTGGCCTCGGAGATCGTGGGGCTGATCAATTCCCTGGGCGACCGCGACGCGGCCGAGCGACTCTACGAAACCTTCGGCCAACTGTTCGCCAAGAGCAAGGACAAAAAACTGGCCCGCTACGCCAAGCGAAAAATCCTCAAAAAGTCCGATTCCCCGCTGGCCAATCTGGTCGGCAAGCCGCTGGAGCTGGAAGGGACCACGGTGGACGGTCAGCCCTTCGACTGGAAACAGTATCGCGGCAAGGTGGTGCTGGTGGACTTTTGGGCCACGTGGTGCGGTCCCTGCGTGCGCGAGATGCCCAATCTGCTGAAAGCCTACGAAAAGTACCACGAGCGGGGCTTCGAGGTGGTGGGCATCAGCCTGGACCAGGACCGCGAGGCCCTGGAAGAGTTCCTCAAGGAACACAACATCCCCTGGGTCACCCTGTTCGACGAGGAGGCCGGAGGGCTGCACCCGATGGCCCGCAAGTACGGCATTCGGGCCATTCCCGCTCCCATTCTGGTCGATCGCCAGGGGAAGGTGATCCACACGGCCGCCCGCGGCCAGACGCTGTGGAGGCTGCTGGAGAAGCAGTTTCCCGAGAAGCCGTAGCGGCTTTGTGGGAGGCCGGTGGCGGGTTGTTTTCCTCCCCCGGCTGAAGCCGGGGGCTCGCCTGTGGTGGCGCATGCGCTTATTCTTGCTGCGGAGCGGAAGCATCGGTACAACAGCTCGCGCCGCAAGCTGCATGGCGCAAGCCGCAAGCCGATTCGCCGCCTCCCCCCGCTGACGCGAGGGGCTCTTGGTTGTGCAAGTTGACGTTTGTTCTCACCCTGGTGCGGAGGCACCACCGCACGGCCCAGGCTCGCTGTTCTCCCCCCGCTGACGCGGGGGGCTCCTCCCTCCACGCCCTCAAGCCTCCACGCCTCCAAGCCCCCGGTGCGGAAGCACCCAGTGGCTGCGGCGTGCGCCGCCTCCGGGGGCTGACGCTTCCGGCTGCCTGGTGAGCTGCAAGCCCTCGATTTGCGCGTCTCTTGAGCAGTCGTGGGAGCCTCTGCTAGGCTGGAAACTTTCAGCACCCAAGAGGCACCCGCGATGGAAGCTCCCGTCAGCCATCCCGGCACCGCTCCTCCGCAACAGCCCGCCGCGGGCGAAGAACTGCTGCAGCTGCGCGGCGTGCGCGTGCACAATCTGAAGAACATCGACCTGGACCTGCCGCTGGGCAGCTTGATCGTGATTACCGGCCCCAGCGGCTCCGGGAAAAGCTCGCTGGCCTTCGACACCATCTATGCCGAGGGGCACCGGCAGTACGTGGAGAGCTTGTCGGCCTACGCCCGGCAGTACTTGCAACAACTGGAGCGTCCGGAGGTCGATAGCATCACCGGCTTGCCGCCCACGGTGGCCATCGACCAGCGGGCGCTTTCGACCAACCCGCGCAGCACCGTGGCCACGGTGACCGAGATTCACGACTACCTGCGGCTGCTGTTTGCCCGGGCCGCGGAGATGGTTTGCCCGGGCTGCGGGGAACCGATCGGCCAGCAATCGCCCGAGGAGATCGTCCGCGAGCTGGGCCAACTGCCCGAGCGAACGCGCGTGATGCTCCTGGCTCCGCTGGTGCGCGGCCGGCGGGGGCAGCACCGCGAGGTGCTGGAGCAGTTGCGCAAAAAAGGGCTGGTGCGCGTGCGGATCGACGGGGAGATCCACGAGCTGGACTCCCCGCCGGAGCTGGTGCCGCAGCGGCGACACGACATCGAGGCGGTGGTCGATCGCCTGGTGATCGCCCCCGGCAAAAAAGACCGCCTGGCCGAGTCGATTCACCTGGCCCTGGAGCTGGGGCAGGGATTGCTGCTTGCGCTGGTGCAAACTCCCCCGGATCGCCGCAAAGGACGCTGGCATGAGCGGCTCTACAGCACCCTGTTTGCCTGTCCCGGGTGCGGCCAGAGCTTCGGCCGCATGGACCCGCACCACTTCAGCTTCAACAGCCCCTATGGAGCTTGCCCGGAGTGCAGCGGCACGGGCACTCACGAGGCGTTCGACCCGGAGCTGGTGATCCAATGGGATCGCTCCTTTTCCACCGGGGCGGTGCTTCCCTGGGAACACTTGAGTCGCGTGGCGTTGGACAAGCTGCGGCGCCGCCTGGCCCCGTTTTGCCGCAGTGCAGGCATCCGCTGGAATACGCCGCTGGAGCGGCTATCCCCGGCGCAACGCAAGCGGTTGCTTTACGGGAACGGCAGCAAGTTTCCCGGCCTGCTGGAGCTGCTGGAACAACAATACCAGCACGCCCAAGGGACCGAGCTGGAGCATCACCTGGCCTTGTACCGCACGCCGGTTGCGTGTCCTGCCTGCGGCGGGGGACGGCTTCGGCCCGAGTCGCGCGCCGCCCGCATCGGCGGCAAGAGCATCGACTTGGTGTGCGCGATGAGTATCGAAGAGGCCCTGGAGTTCTTCCGGCAAGTCACCTTCCCGAAACGCAAAGAGCCGGTGGCCCGACGCATCGTCCCCCATGTGCTGCACCGGCTTACGTTTCTGGAGAAGGTGGGTCTGGGCTACCTGACGCTGGACCGGCCGCTGGGGAGCCTCTCCGGCGGCGAGGCCCAGCGGGTGCGCCTGGCCGCGGGGATCGGCACCGGACTGGTGGGCGTGTGCTACGTGCTGGACGAGCCGACCATCGGGCTGCACCCCCGGGACAACCTGCGGCTGATCCAGTCGCTGCGGCAACTGCAAAGCCTGGATAACACCATCCTGGTGGTGGAGCACGACGAGACGGTGATCCGCCAGGCCGACTGGGTGGTGGACCTGGGCCCGGGGGCCGGGCAACACGGCGGCGAGTTGGTGGCCCAGGGGCCGCCGGAAAAAATCGCCGCCTGCCGGGAGTCGCTCACCGGGGCTTACCTGCGCGGGGAGAAGCAAATCCCGGTGCCCAAGCACCGCCGCAAGGCGCGGCTGCGACAACATCTCACCTTGGAGGGCGTGCGCACGCACAACCTGAAGAATGTGACGGTGCGTTTCCCGCTAGGGTGTTTGATTTGCGTAACGGGCGTAAGCGGCTCGGGGAAAAGCTCGCTGCTTTTGGAGACGCTGGCCCCGGCCCTGCGTCGCCAGCTTTACGGCACCCGGGTGCGTCCCGGCCCTTACCGGCGGCTGCGGGGGCTGGAGTGGATCGACAAGTTCGTCCAGGTGGATCAAAGCCCCATCGGCCGCACGCCGCGGAGCAACCCGGCCACTTACACCGGGGTGTTCGATCACATTCGCCGGGTGTTCGCCTCCACCCCTCAGGCACGCCTGCGGGGTTACACGGTGGCCCGGTTCAGCTTCAACGTGGCCGAGGGCCGCTGCCCGCACTGCCAGGGCCAGGGAGTGCAACGGATCGAGATGAACTTCCTGCCGGACATCCTGGTTTCCTGTCCCGTTTGCCGCGGGCGGCGATTCAACCAGCAAACGCTCCAGGTGCGCTACCGTGGCCGCACCATCGCCGACGTGCTGGACATGACCGTGGAAGAAGCCCTGAAGTTCTTCTCCGAGTTCCCCATCATCACCCGCCAGCTGCAGGCGCTGGAGAAGGTGGGGCTGGGCTATCTGCACCTGGGCCAGCCCTCGGCCACGCTCTCCGGCGGCGAAGCCCAGCGGGTGAAACTGGCCACCGAGCTGGGTAAGGCCGCCACTGGCAATACGCTCTACCTGCTGGATGAACCCACCACCGGACTGCACCTGGACGACGTGGCCCGGCTGCTGGGCGTGCTGGAAGAACTGGTGGACCGAGGCAACACGGTCGTGGTGATCGAGCATCACCTGGACGTGATCAAGCGTGCCGACTGGGTGATCGACCTGGGCCCCGAGGGCGGCCAGGCCGGCGGCTACCTGGTGGCCGAAGGCACGCCGGAGCAGGTGGCCGCCTGCGGGGAAAGCCACACGGGCCGGGCACTGCGGCCGCTGCTGGAGCTGGACGAGTGAAGCCCTACGGACCGGCTGCTCTTACCCGGGGGCGATTTCCGGCTTAGAATACGGTTTGAGACGCCAGGGCTTGCCCTGTGGCACTGTTTTCGGACGGGTGGCCGAGTGGTCGAAGGCGGCGGTCTTGAAAACCGCTGTACCCTCACCGGGTACCGTGGGTTCGAATCCCACCCCGTCCGCTTTTGTCGTGCAGGTTGCACAGGGCATCGGATGCCGTCTCGCGGAGGGATCAAGGACTACTTCCAAGTGCCGGTTTTTTCCACCGATGCCGAGCCGGGAACTTCAGCTCCCGGTTCGCCGTTCTCCGCCGACTGAAGTCGGCGGTTTGGTGTACAAATCGGCGATGGTTCTTGCACCAGCGAGCCGCGAGTGTTAACTCGCGGAGCCAATTGGCGAAGCGGCGTTTTTCGGTTCTCCTCCGGGAGCTGACGCTCCCGGCTCGCCGTTTGTGAGAACTCAGCCGGATTATCCGCTCCAGAGGGCCGTCACGGGACGGCCCGGGGCGGCGGCAAACTCCCGGCCCAGCAGGTCCTGGTACCGCTCTCGGGGATCAATTCCCAAGGCCCAAAACACCGTGGCAGCCAGGTCTCCGGGGGTGATAGGCTGTTGCTGCACGTAGGCTCCCAAGCGGTCGGTTCGCCCCAGCACCGCGCCGGGCGTGGTGCCGGCTCCGGCCACCAGGATGGAATAGGCGGCCGCCCAGTGCTTGCGGCCCGGGTAGCGCCCCTTGAAGTTGGCCTCGAACGCCACGCGGGGGGCCCGGCCGAACTCGCCCATGCAGATCACCAGCGTTGTTTCCAGCAACCCCCGCTGGTCCAGGTCCTCCAGCAGGGCCGAAAAGCTCTGGTCGAACCGGGGCAGCAAGTGCGTGCGCAGGGCCTGGAAGATGTCGTTGTGCGTGTCCCAGCCGTAGTAGTCGGTCTGGCCCGGGTAGCGGTCCTGGCCGCGGTTGGTGTGGTTGAACATCACGGTCACAAGCGGCACGCCGGCTTCGACGAGTCGCCGGGCCAGCAGGCACGCCTGGCCGGAACGCCATCGCCCGTAGCGGTCTTTCACTTGTTCGGGCTCTTGGGCCAGGTCGAACGCCCGCACGCACTCGGGCCGGTCCAGCACCTCGAACGCCCGGCGATAGGCCACGTGCAACTGCTGCATCGGAGCATGGTGTTCCATCCGGCGGCGGAAGCGATCCACGCTGGCCAGCAGGCGGCGCCTGCGGGCCAGTCGCACATGGGGTACTTCCTGTTGCGGCTGCAGGCCCGGCAGGGCTCCCGCCCCGGCCGTGGCATCGCCCACCAAAAGCGGCTGGCACGCCGGCCCCAGGATGCCGGCAAACTGCCCTGGGGAGACGTTTTCCGGGATCAGGGCCGGGGCATTGAGATACACGGCCGAGGAGGGGAACTGCCCGCTGGGTCGCAGCCGGTGCAGCACGGCTCCCAGGGTGGGCATGTCTTCGGGGGTGGGCGGGGGGTTGGAGCTTCGCCGCCGGTGGTAGTGCCCGGTGAGGGCCAGATAGACCGCCGAGCCGTGATCCAGATCCTCGTGCGTCATGCTGCGGACGATTTGGAATCGATGGGCCAGGCGGGCCAGGCGGGGCAGATGCTCGCAGATTTGCACGCCTGGGACGCTGGTAGCAACCGGCCGGAACGCCCCCCGGACCGTCTCAGGAGCTTGGGGTTTCATGTCCCACAGGTCCAGGTGGCTTTGCCCGCCGTTGGCAAACACCACCAGCACGCTGCGGGCGCTGGCCCAGCCGGGGCCTCCAGCGAGAGAGGCGGCTTGGGTTCTCTTTGGCAACCAGGCTCCCAGCCCGGCTACGCCACCCAGCAGCAGCACCTGCCGCCGCGACAGCGGCCGCCGGGCCAGTGGGGGTGGGCCCCAACCGATCGACAGCATGGCCGACCCTCGACTGGATGAAAGCACGGTTTTCTGGACTTTCCGTTATCCCCCTGCATTTTAACCCCCGTTGCCTTGGGGGGTAAAATACAATTAAAGTAACGCCCGTGCCGCCCCGGACGAGCTGCCTTGAGCGGCAGCTCGGGAACCGTTTGCTTGCACTCCCTTCCAGGCGCCGCCCGGAATATCCTCGGCCGGCGGTTCCTGGTTTGCCCACCGGAACCTCGCCTCCGATGCCGCACCCGATTGAAAACATCCGCAACTTTTGCATCATCGCCCACGTCGATCACGGCAAAAGCACGCTGGCCGACCGCATCCTGCTGGCCACCGGCGCGATCACCGAGCGGGAGTTCCGCGACCAGTTCCTGGACGACTTGGACCTGGAGCGCCAGCGGGGCATCACGATCAAGGCCCGGGCCGTCACCCTGCACTGGGAGCACGAAGGCACCCGCTACCAGCTCAATTTGATCGACACGCCCGGGCACGTGGACTTCCACTACGAGGTGAGCCGCTCGCTGGCTTGCTGCGAAGGGGCGCTGCTGCTGGTGGACGCCTTCCAGGGCGTGGAGGCCCAAACCGTGGCCAACACCTACGCCGCCCTGGAGCAGGATCTGGTGATCGTGCCGGTGATCAACAAGATCGACCTGAAGCACGCTCGCGTGGACCAGGTGCTGGAAGAGATCGAAACCAGCCTGGGGCTGGATGCCACCGAGGCGATTCTCTGTAGCGCCAAAACCGGGTTGGGGGTGGAAGAGGTGCTACAGGCGGTAGTCCAGCGGATCCCCGCCCCTCGGGGAGAGCTGGATGCGCCGCTTCAGGCCATGGTGTTCGATTCCCACTATGATACGTACCGTGGGGCGGTGATTTACGTGCGGGTGGTTAACGGGACCATCCGCCGCGGGCAACGGGTGCGGCTGCTCAAGGCCGGCACGGTGCACGAGGTGCAGGAATTGGGCTGGTTCGCCCCCGGCCCCCAGCCGCAGCAGGAGCTGCATGCCGGGCAGGTGGGCTACCTGATCTGCAACATCAAGTCGCTCTCCGAAGTGCATATCGGCGATACGGTTGCCCAGCCCGATGCCACGGCAAAGCTGGCTCTGCCCGGCTACCAGGAGCCCAAGCGGATGGTCTATTGCGGGCTGTATCCGGCCGACGGGGAGGACTTTGCCGAGTTGCGGGCCGCGCTGGAGCGGCTCAGCATCAACGACCCCAGCTTCGAGTTCACCCCGGAGACCAGCGACGCCCTGGGTTTCGGCTTTCGCTGCGGTTTTTTGGGGCTGCTGCACATGGAGATCATCCAGCAGCGCCTGGAGCAAGAGGCCGAGCTGGACCTGGTGCAAACCGCTCCCACGGTCACCTACGAGGTGCTCACCCGGGACGGCCAGCTGCTGCGGATCACCAACCCGCAGCAGTTGCCCGATGCGGGACAGATTCAAGAGATCCGCCAGCCGGTAGTGCGGGTCAGTTTCGTCATTCCGGCTGAGTATATCGGCACGGTGATGAAGCTGTGCACGGATCGCCGCGGAGAGTTCGTGCGGACCGAGTACCTTTCGCCCACGCGAGCCATGGTGGTGTTCGACTTGCCGCTGGCGGAGGTGATTTACGACCTGTACGACCAGCTCAAAAGCCTCACCCACGGCTACGGCACCATGGACTACGAGCTGCTGGGTTACCGCGCGGCGGACCTGGTGAAGCTGGACATCCTGGTAGGCGGCAAGCGGGTGGATGCCCTGAGCGTGATCTGCCACCGCGAGGACGCCTACCGCCGGGGCAAGGCCATCGTGGCCAAGCTCAAGGAGGAGATCGACCGCCACCTGTTCGAGGTGGCCATCCAGGCGGCCATCGGCAACCGCGTGATCGCCCGCGAGACGATCCCCGCCATTCGCAAGAATGTGACGGCCAAGTGCTACGGGGGTGATATTACCCGCAAGCGGAAGCTCTGGGCCAAGCAGCGCGAGGGAAAGAAGCGGATGAAGTCGGTCGGCAAGGTGGACATCCCGCAGCGGGCGTTTCTGTCGGTGCTGGACACCAGCCGCAACAAGCGATAGGGGCTTCTTTGCCGGGCTGCTCTTCTTTCCCGGGAGGCAAAAGGAGCAGTGACTCCTGGGCGTCCGACGCCTGGGATGGCCGAGCGCAAAAAAAAATCCCCCATCCCAGCCTCCGCACATCGAAGGTCGTCCCAGCCTATTAGGTAGATGGCCAGGAGCTGCCAAAAGCGCAAAAATTTTTTGTGCGTCGGCGAAAAGCAGCCGCAGCGTACCGAAGTGCAGCGGAGGGAGCCCCTTTTGCGAAGACGCTGCAGGGGGGAGGAAGAAATCGCAACCTCTTGCTTTAGCAAAGGTTACGAAGAATCACTCTCCTCCGATGCCGCTTTGAGCTGGGCGATGAGGATATCGCGGGCCGTCTCCAGCACCAGTTGAACACTCCTCTGGGATTTGCCTAATTCCTGGGCGATCTCAGCCGTGGTGTAGCCTTGCAGCCGCAGCATGACGATGCGCCGCTGGTTGCGATTCAGTCGCCTCATCAGGTACTCGACCGTATCGACGATTTCGGCAAGCTCTGCGGGGTTGGGATCGCGGGCCAGGGCTTCCCAGGCGGCCAGCTCGACGACAGTTTTCCCCGATGGAACTTCCCATTGCTGGAGCTCCCGACGCAGATCCCGGCATCCGGCCAGGTAGTACTTCACCTTGTGGCCACACTTGCGGAGGGTGATCAACGCCAATAGCGACCAGAGGGAATGCCGATCCCGAAGCTGAAACTCCCCCGCCCGAAGGCGGCCGAAAAAACTCCGCATGGCCGATTGGACTACGTCCTCCGGGTCCAGCTTCTGCTGCAAGCTGCGTGGCAGCCTCTCGCGGGCCAGACGGATGAGGCGGTTTACAAACGCATCGTAAAGTTCCTGGGCAGCTTCCACGTCCCCTTGTTGCAAGCGGGATATCATGTTCCGAAATGCAGCAGAGTCCTCATGCATGGTAAAACGCGGTCTGGTCAAGGAGTTGATGATTCGGGCATCACCTGGGCAGGAAGCAAAAAAGTGATGACTCCCCGGCAAAACCATCAAAGCCCGCTGGCTATCACCTGCTGGCCGCCGCCACCAGTTTACTCCCTCTAAGGGAGAAAATCGCCGATTTTCCCAAAAAAACATGCCCGGCTCCTCAGGCGTTCTGAGCCGGGCACAGGCTTTCGTTTTCGACGACAGGGTATCCGATCGAGCAGTTAGCCGGCCGCAGGATCGGTGTTTTCGTCCGGCCAGGGGCCTTCCAGCTTCTGATACGAAGGGGGAATCTGGCGGCTGAACATCGGATCCTTGTGCGGCGGGTTCCAGCCCGGCACGTGTCGCGGGGCGGCGCGACGCTTGGACATCGCTTCCCATTGCTGGGCGTAGCTCTCCCCGCCAGGGACGATGGTAAACTGGTCGTTGGCCGCGCCGGGTTCCCGTTGCAGCTCGAACACCTTCCCCTCGCGGTAGCTTTTGGCCCCCAGCACGATCGTCACCAGGGCGGCTGCTCCCAGGTCGGGCGGGTTGTTGCAGGCCTTCGGGTCGCCTTTCTGCACGGCGGCCACGAAGTTCTCCCAGTGGGCATAAGTAGAGTCTTTGGGCTGCGGCGTGCTGATGTGCCGCCCTTTCTGGCGATAGGGGCGAGGCACCACCTGGGGCCGTTCGGGCAGGAAGTCGAACCCGTCGGAGGTGTCGAACGACAACGTACCGTAGAAGCCGCGAATGCATCGCTCGATGGCGTGGTTGTTGCACATGGTGGCTGTGACCACGATCTGCAACCCTTCGTCGTAGTCGGCGATGATCGTGGCCGTGTCGGGCACGTCCCGGCCGTCGTACTCCAGGAAGATGCCGCCCCCGCCGGTCACCCGCCGCGGGTAGCGCACCCCGATGGCCACCAACATCTGCGTCAAGCGATGCACGAACAGGTCGGTGAACAGCCCCGAACCAAACGGCCAGTAGCAGCGCCACTGGGCGAACTTGGCTCGGTCAAAGGGCATCTTGGGGGCCAGGTCCCACTGGTGGCCCAGGAACATGTCCCAATCGATGTTCTTGGGCGTCATGTCCTTGCTCAAGGCGTAGTAGCGCCATTGGCCCATGCGGCTGTTGCGGTAGTAGTGGTTCTGGGCCTGGATCACCTTGCCGATCCCGCCGGCGCGGATGAACTCGTTGGCCTTGTGCCAGCGGGGTTCGCTGGTGCTTTGCACGCCCACTTGCATCACCTGGCCGGTTTCCCGCCAGGCGCGCACCACGTCGAGGGCCTCTTCGATGTGCTTGGTCATCGGCTTTTCGCAATAGACGGCCTTGCCGGCTCGGAGGGCCTCGATGGTCATCTTGGCGTGCCAGTGGTCCGGCGTGGCCACCACCACGATGTCGATGTCCTTGTCGTTGACGATGTCCCGATAGTCGCCGGTTTTGTAAACTTCCTTGCCGCAGCGGTCTTTGATCCGCTGGGCCGTCTGCTCGCGGTAGCGATTGAACACGTCGCACACGGCGGCCGGCTCGATGTTGACGCCGTTTTCCATCAGCTTCATCACGGCGTTGACGTGGGCCTGACAGCGGCCCCCCACGCCCAGGAATCCCACCCGCAGGCGGCTGTTGGCCCCGGGGGCCTCGGCGTAGGCCTTGGCCGTCAACAGCCCGGCAGCGGCCGAAGCGGCAGCCGCCCCGGCGGTGGTGTTCTTGAGAAAAGTGCGCCGGCTCACACTGGATTTGCGTTCACCCATGTTGAAGCTCCTTGGAAAATCAGAAGTTGGAAGCAAGCAAGGCAAGGGGTTGCGATGACACCCGCCACCCACGTTGGGGGCATGGCAGTAATGTGCTTTCGTATTGTACTATGACGACACATTTTTTGCATCCGGGTTTTTCGTGGCAAGCGGGAGTTTCCCATGCCGGTCCCTTTTGCTGACCGCCTGGCCCAAGCCGTGCGGCGAAAACGCACACCGCTGGTGGTGGGCTTGGATCCTCGACTGGAAATGCTCCCCGCGGAGCTGGCCCTTGCCGCACCGAGTAATCCACAGCAGGTAAGTGCTGTGTACGAAAGGTTTTGCTGCCAGGTGATCGAGCTGGTGGCACCGCTGGTCCCGGCCGTAAAGCCCCAGGTGGCGTTCTTCGAGCGGTGGGGGCCCCCAGGACTGGAAGCCCTGGCAGGGGTCATTCGCCATGCTCGGCAGGCGGGCTTGCTGGTCCTTGTCGATGCCAAGCGAGGCGACATTGGCTCTACAGCCGTGGCTTACGCCCAGGCGTACCTTGGCCCGCAGGCCCCCTGGCCGGGGGATGCCCTTACGGTGAATCCCTACCTGGGCCCGGACACCCTGGAGCCGTTCCTCTCCCTGGCCGCCGAGCAGGGCAGGGGGGTGTTCGTGCTGGTAAAAACTTCCAACCGGCAAAGCGGAGCCTTCCAGGACCTGCCGGCCGAAGTGCCCCTGCACGAGCATGTGGCCGCTTTCGTGGAACGGCAGGCCGCCCAAACGACCGGGGGCTGCGGCTATGGGGCCGTGGGAGCCGTGGTGGGGGCCACGCATCCACAGCAACTGGCCCGACTGCGCAAGCTCATGCCCCATGCGTGGTTCTTGGTCCCCGGCCTGGGCGCCCAGGGGGCTACGGCAGCCGATGTGGCCGCGGCTTTCGACCCGCGAGGGCTGGGAGCCGTGGTGAACAGCTCCCGCGGGATCATCTACGCCTGGCACCAGGAAGCCTACGCCCACCTGGGCGATAAGCAGTGGCAAGAGGCCGTGCAGCAGGCTGCCCGGGACACCATTGAACAACTCCGCCGCCACACTCCGGCCGGAGCTTTATAGCAGCCCGTTGAATAACGCAAGGGCAAGCCCCCCGCCGAGCCGCTTTTTTCAGAAGCTACGGCGAATCCTGTGATGCGATTCCGTTTCAAAAAGACTTCTTCAACGGGCCGATAGGAAATGCCTTCGCCGGACCCGGAACCAGCCTCCCCGGTCAAACTCCCCCGGCCCAGATGGCCGCTGCGGCTGGCCGTGTTGCTTGGGGTGTTGGGACTGCTGGCCGCCGTGTGGCTTACCGGCCTGGCCTCCCCCGGAGTAGAACAACTGGGACGGTTCTATCACCTTCTGCAACAGGCCCAACAC
>JALSGI010000424.1 GCA_026982835.1 Planctomycetota bacterium
CTGCCCCAGGGGGAAGAACCTGCCCGGTTCAACACCCCCGTTGGCGAACCAGCCGCGGGAGCTTATGATGAAAGCAGCAAAACAAACTCCCCACCTGGCCCGAGATGCAAGGAGCCGAGATGGGCAAGAAAAAACCGCGCAAAAAGCTCCCCAAGGAGCTGGCCGTCATCAACGCCGACAACTGCACCGGTTGCGAGGCCTGTCTGGAAGTCTGCCCGGTGGATTGCATCGTCAAGATTCAGCACTACGCCGACAAGCCCAACTTGCAATCCTGGTGCCAGATCGACCTGGAACGTTGCGTGGGCTGCGAGGTGTGTGTGCACATCCCGCGTAAGAAAACCGATCCCTACGATCTGAAAGTGTGCCCTTGGGACGCCATCGAGATGGTGCCCACCGAGCAGGTGGCCCAAGTGGTGGCCCAGATCGGCGGCCCCCCCGAGTATGTCGAACAGCACTGGGACGAGCTGGTGGGCGTGGCCCAACACCTGGCCGAACTGAAGGCCGCCAGCGGATAGTGGGGCCTCTTGGGTCTTGGACGAAGAGGAGAACGGCGAGCCCGCGGCTTCAGCCGCGGGAGGCTTGGAGGCGCGGAGGCTTGGCGAGCCGCTGACTTCAGTCGGCTGAGGGCTTGGGGGCTTGGCGGGATGGAGGAGCCCCGCACGTCAGTGCGGGGAGAATCGGCATCGACGTGCGGCTTGCGACCTGCGTCTTGCGCCGGTGCTTCCGCACCGAGGGTTTGGCGAGCCGCGTGCGTCAGCACGCGGTTGGCGAGCCCCGGGCTTGGAGCCCGGGGAGAGCCGAAGAAACGCATTCGGTTGTTTTTCTCCGCCAGCTGAAGCTGGCGGCTCGCCATTTGCAAGAATAAACGCTTATTCTCTCCTAGCATGGAAACGCCAAACCAAGTGATGTGCTAGCTGGCTAAACACGTACTCAGTCGGCGGAGAACGGCGAGCCGGGTTGTTTCAAACCAAGCAGCCGCCAAGACACTCGTCACCATTGCAACAGGGTGTTAAAGTGGATTCATGGTTCTGGCTGGGATTCACCGCATGCAGACGCCCACGGGTGAACTCAGGCTGCGCCACTTGGTGCTGGCGCTGGGGTGCCTGCTTGGCGGGTGCATTGGTTCCACTTCCCACACCGCTGAGCCGGAGGCCGTATGGGGCCGCCGGGGCTTGAGTCCCGGGCGTTTTGCCACCCCTCGGGCCATGGCCATCGACGCCCAGGACCGGCTCTACATTGTTGATAAATCGGCCCGCATCCAGGTCTTCACCCGCGAAGGAAAACTCCTGGCCCACTGGCGCACCCCCCAGTGGCAAAACGGCAAACCCACCGGACTGGGTATTGGCCGGGACGGCACCGTGATGGTGGCCGACACGCACTACTTTCGCGTGTTGTTCTACACCCCGGAGGGCAAGCTGCTCCCGGAGCGGACCCTCGGCGGGGTGCAGGGCCGGGGACCGGGGCAGTTCGACCTGGTCACCGACGTGGTGCAAGACCAGGACGGCTACCTCTACGTGGCCCAATACGGCGATAACGACCGCATCCAGAAGTTCACCCCCGAGGGAGAGTTTGTGCTGCAATGGGGCGGGCACGGCTCCGCACCGGGGCAGTTCCGACGTCCCCAAAGCCTGGTGTTCGACGCCCAGGGACGGCTCTGGGTGGCCGATGCCTGCAACCACCGCCTGCAGGTGTTCACCCGCAACGGGCGACTGCTGAAGGTGCTGGGGAGCGAGGGCAGCGGGCTGGGCCAGTTCCGCTTCCCCTACGATCTAGCTTTCGATCCCCAGGGAAACCTCTACGTGGTGGAGTTCGGCAACCATCGCGTGCAGAAGTTCTCCCCCGAGGGAAAGCCGCTTGCCACCTGGGGCACCCACGGCCGCGGCCCGGGGCAGTTGCACAATCCCTGGGCCATCGTCTGCGACAGCCAGGGCGCCATTCACGTGCTGGATACCTACAACAACCGCGTGCAGCGGGTGCGGTTTTAGCAGCCCGTTGAAAAACACAAGTTTGGGAGGGCGAGGCTCCTGCCGAGCCGTTTTGTTCAGAAAATACGTCTAGTCCTGTGATGCGATTCCGTATCGAGGCAACGGACTGCAAGGGGAGCCTGGCTTTCTGCATCCAGGAAAACAGAGCAGAGGGGGCAGCTCCACCCGGGTTCAATTGCCCGAGGCTTGCACATCGATTAAAACGAAAGCGGACTGGATGCCCTGTTGATAAAGGCGAAGGGTCGTCCGATGAAGGAACCAAGCCGACGCCGTACCACAGGCCCGAGGTGTTCGCGCCGGGCCGTGCTGGGTTGGGGGGCCGTGGCCCTGGGCGGGCTGAGTCTGCCCCAGCTGCTCCAGGCCGCCTCCAATCGCCAGGCCCGAATCGATCACTGCATGCTCATCTTTCTCAACGGCGGTCCCAGCCACTTGGACACCTGGGACATGAAGCCCCAGGCCCCGGAGGCCATTCGCGGGGAGTTTCGGCCCATCGGCACCTCCGTGCCCGGCGTGCAGATTTGCGAGCACTTGCCCCGGGTGGCCCGCTGGATGCACCGAGGGTGTCTCATCCGCTCGATGCACCACACGGTGAACAACTCGCACGCCCTGGCCGTTTATACGGCCATGACGGGGCACGACCGGGGAGACGTGAACCAGATCATCGGCGCCAGCAGCGAAGACCACCCGGCCCCGGGAGCCGTGCTGGCCCGGTTGCGCCCGCCCCGGCAAAACGCCCTGGCCCACGTGGCCATGCCCTACCAGACGCGCGAAGGGGCCGGCGGCCCGCCCCAGCCGGG
>JALSGI010000425.1 GCA_026982835.1 Planctomycetota bacterium
AGCAGCTCCTCGATGGCTTCCTGGCTGAGCACCTCGGAGGAGTCGTCTTCCTGGGGCGCAGCGGCCTGCGGGGCCGAATCGGCCGCGGGAGGCGAAGCCGGCTGCGAGGTTTCCTGCCCCCCTTTTTGCTGGGCCAGCAGCTTTTCGATCTCGTCCTGGTCCAGCACGGCGTCGCTGTCCTGGTCCGAAGCGGCGGCGGGCGGCTGGTCCTGCTGTGCCGCCGGGGGTTGCTGGCTGGCCTGCTCCGGCTGTTGCGACTGGCCGCCGGAAGGGGCTCCTCCGCCGCCTTGCGCTTGCTGGAGCAAGCGCTCGATTTCCTCTTGCGACAGGTCCTTGTTTTCGTCGCTCATGGAGCATCCTTTCTCCCGAGACGTGCCTCGGCCGCGCCGGAGGGCAGGCAGGCTGCCCGGGCGAGGTGGACCTTAGTTTTCGAAGAACGAAAACTCGGTGATGACCACGCCCCGCACCAGCGGCTTGCCCAGCGTGGCGTTCACTTTGGTCAAAATGCGCCGCTTAATCAACCCCAACCCGGCGTCGGCAAACTCCTTGATCTCCGCGGCGCGGACGATCACCAGCACCGACTCGCGGATGCGGTTCTGGGTTTTGGCATACAGGGCATCGAACTCCTCCTCGTCCTCCTTGGCCACCAGCACGTAGAGGTGGAAGTCGATGCTCCAGGTGGTGTTGGTGGCCACCTGGTAAGTGGTTACGTGGAAGGCACCCAGGTCCTTTTCGACGGTTTCGACCGAGTCGTCCGGGAGCTGGCCTTCCAGTTGTTCCAGGGTGCGTTGCTCCTCGGACGGCTCCGGCTCTTCCAGGGAAATGCCGGCTGCGGCCGCTACGTCTTCCGGCGAGGGGAGCAGCATGGCCGCCAGAGCGCACTCCACGCCCACCACTGCCAGCAATGCCAGCACAAAGCCCAGTTGCCGCAGCAATCCCGAGCTTTTCTTTTCCGCCGTCTCGGTCTCCTGCCCCCCAGCAGTTGCTTGAGCCGCATCGTCTGCCATGTTGGTTCCTCCCAATCCAAGCAGTCCAACTGTCACGTTCCGGAACAAAGATAGCTTACGAAAAACCGGAAGTAGGGATTGGAAGGATTTTTGGGAAAGATTCTCCTGGGGGGAGCGAAACCTCTGGAAACTCTGCCCCCCGTCCGAAGCGAGAAGTCTTTACGGCGCCGCAGGTTCGGAAACCAGCTCGTCCAGCAGAAAGACTTCCACCCGCTCGTGTAGCACGGGATTTTCGGCCGCCTCCTTGGTTTGCGAAGGCTCGTAACGCCCGGCCACGGCAATCCGCACCCGGTAGGCTTCCACCCCCTGCTGCTCCAAAAACTCCAGCACCGCTTTGGCCCGGCGGTAAGCCACGCTCCAGACGTCTTCCTCGTCGGACTTGACCGGCAGGGCGTGGCCGCGGATTTCCACTCGCTGGGGCTTGCCGCTGAGCTGGGGGGCCAGGCGTTTGAGTTTCTCCCGTGCCTTGGCGTCCAGCTGGTCGCTGCCTGGGCGAAAATAGACCACGGTGCCGATGGTGGTCCGCTCCCCGTAGCGAACCACCTGCACGCGGGGGTTTTCGCCCACGGGAGCCTTCACCCGGTCTCCGCCGCGCATCGTGTTGGCCCGAAGCGCCCGCCCCAGGCTGGCCAAGTTGGGCAACTGGCTGTTACGGGGTTTGTTTTCCCCGGGAACCATGCTCAGCATGGCCGAGTTGAAGCCGAACTGGCGGCGGATCGACTCCAGCAGCGCCTGGTACTTCTCTTCCTGCTTGATCTCGCTCAGGGAGACCAGCATGATGAAAAACGTCAACAACAGCGACATCATGTCGCCGAAGGTCACCACCCACTCGGGAATCCCGCCGCCTTCTTCGTCCATCGTTTCACCTGGGGGCTGTTTACCCGGTAAAAGGAGTTATGCGGCTTCTTCCTGCTGGGCCTTGCGGACCTTGGGGGGAATGTAGGTGGAGAGTTTCTGCTGGATCATCCGCGGGTTTTCTCCGGCCTGGATGGCCAGCACCCCCCGCATGATGATCTCCATCGCCTGCAGTTCCTGCTTGCTGAGCACTCCCAGCTTGTCGGCAAAGGGGAGGCAGAACAGGTTGGAAAAAATGGCCCCGTAAAGCGTGGTAATCAGCGCCACGGCCATCCCGGAACCGATGGAGGACGGATCGCTCATGTTGCCCAGCATGATGATCAGGCCCATCAGCGTGCCGATCATGCCGAAGGCCGGGCCGAACCGTCCCAGGGAGTCGAAGATGAACTTGCCGTTTTTGTGCCGCGTGGCCACGGCGTCGATCTCGGTTTTCATCACGTCTTCGACCACTTCCTGAGGGGTGCCGTCCACGGCCATTTGCAGTCCCAGGGCCAGGAAAGGGTCTTCCACGTCGCTCATGCGGTTTTCCAGGGCCAGCAGTCCCTCGCGGCGGGCCACTTCGGCCAGGGAGACGATCTGCTCGATCAGCTTGGGGATATCCACCGGCTTGTTGAGGAACAGCTTCATCCCCACCCCGCCGATGGCCAGGAAGTTCTTCAGCGGCATGCAGATCATTGTGGCGGCAAACGCCCCCCCCACCACCACCATCAGCGAGGGGATGTCGATAAACGCGCCGAAGCTGGCCCCTTCGGCCATCAGGATCGAGGCCACCAGCAGGGCAACCCCCAGCCCCAGGCCGATCAGTGTGGCAAGGTCCATCGACACCCTCCGCTAAGGCTGTGCCAGGAGCGGGTTCTGAGGAAATCGCCCGATGCCGTGCCATCCGCCACGGCGAGCCGACCGGCATCTGCGGGCGG
>JALSGI010000426.1 GCA_026982835.1 Planctomycetota bacterium
GAGAAACAGTATCGGCTTGCGGCTTGCGCCATGCGACTTGCGGCCTGCGCCGGTGCTTCCGCTCCGGAGGCTTGGAGGCGTGGAGGCTTGGAGGCTTGAAGAGCCCCGCACGTCAGCGTCTGGGTCTTGGGTCGTGGGTCGTGGGTCTTGCGCCGGAGCTTCCGCTCCGATGCCAGAAAAAACGCCGATTCTTGCAAACCGGCGAGCCGCCAGCTTCAGCTGGCGGAGATGATCGACAACGCCGTCTTTTTCCGGCTCTCCCCGGGCTAAAGCCGGGGGCTCGCCACTGGTGCTTCCGCTCCGGAGGCTTGGAGGCGTGGAGGCTTGGAGGCTTGAAGAGCCCCGCACGTCAGTGCGGGGAGATCGGCGTGTGGCTTGCGCCGTGCACTGTTGCGCCGGTGCTTTCGCACCAGTGCGAGAAAAAGCGCTTATTCTTGCAACGGCGAGCCGCCAGCTTTAGCTGGCGGAGGAGAATAACCAAAAGCGCTAATTCGGCTCTCCCCCGGCTAAAGCCGGGGGCTCGCCAACCGCGTGCTGACGCACGCGGCTCGCCGGACAAAAATCAACTCTTTTGCTCTGGGGGCGCTTCGTCTTGTACTGGCACGCGAAACACGTACGGAGCGTAAGCTCCCGGTTGCTAAACCAAAGCAGCATCCGGTGCGTTTTTTGTTAAAACCGCTTGCTCGACGATGCGGTTCGCCGACTGCGAGAATGAACGCGGATGCTTGCGTTGGAACGCGAACCGCAACTAGCAGGCTGGACGTCTTCTCGTCTCCCCGCCTCACTTTTTCCCGGACAAA
Source organism: Planctomycetota bacterium (assembly GCA_026982835.1). Taxonomy (GTDB): domain Bacteria; phylum Planctomycetota; class Planctomycetia; order Pirellulales; family S012-138; genus S012-138. The sequence goes on from JALSGI010000426.1 coordinate 801, forward strand.
AAACCCAGGAAACGCCCCAGGGAGCTCTTCGAGCCGCCGGAAGAGAGGATCGGCTTGGCCTCCGGGTCGTCGCCGCTGAGGGCTTCGGCCAGGCTGACAATGGCCTGGGTCACTGCCGCCTTGGGGGCCTGTTCCACCAGGGGAATGCCGTTGTTTCGGGCCTCGATCACCGTGCGGTAGTCGTTGGGCACTTCGCAGAAGATTTCGCGGCCGATGGTTTCCTGGGCCTTTTTGATGCTGATCTGGTTGTCCCCCATGCCCATGCGGTTGATGACGATCTTGACCTTTTCGCTCAGGCCCTCCACCTCGTTGAAGGACATGAGCAACCGCACCACGTTGCGCAGGCAGGGCAGGTCGATCTGGGTCACCAGCACCACGTGCGTGGCGGCGATCATGGCCGTCAGGTCGTTGGCCGTAAATCCCTTGGACAGATCGAGCACCAGGTGGGTGAAGGTGGCCTTGAGCAACCCCAGCATCCGCTTCAGGTCCTCCGGGACGATCAGTCCGCATTCCTGCAGGTGGACCGGCCGGGGAAGCAGATACACGCCGGAGGTGTGCTTGGTGAGCGAGCGTTTCAGCAGGCTGAAGTCGAGCCGGTCGATGTTCTGGGCCACATCGGCGATGGTGTACTCGGGGATGGTGTCCAGCAGCACGTCGGCATCGCCCAGGCACAGGTCCAGATCGACCAGGCAGACGCTTTGGGTTTCCTTTTGGGCCAGGGCGCAGGCCAAGTTGACGGCGATGGTGGTGGTGCCCACCCCGCCGGTGGAACCGGTGACGGCGATGATCGTGCCCCCCTGGACCGTCTGCCCGGCCTTGCCGAAGCGGCGTTCGCGGATACGGTTGAGGGCTTCGACCAGGTCTTCTAGCCGGATCGGCTGGGCCAGGAACTCCTTGGCCCCGGCCCGCATCGCTTGCAGGATGATCCGCCCTTCGGTGGAGGAGCTGACGGCGAAGACGTTGCACTCCGGCGCCACGGCCAGCACGTCCTCGATGAGCTTCAGCCCTTGGTCGGGATCGGCGTCCAGGTTGATGATGGCCACATCCGGGTCGGACTGGGAAACCACATCGACGAAGAACTCGTAGCGGGAGCACTCGGCCTCCAGCCAGAGGCTGTCCAGCCCCAGAAGCATCGTTTTCAATGCTTCGCGGCTGCTGTCGGTGGGATCGACGATGGCCAGTCGCAGTACGTTGCTCATCCTTGGTCGCAGCTCTTGGTTTTCTGGATCCGCGTGCCTGGGACCGCCGGGGTGCGAGAGCCGCCACTGGGGTGTGCGTTTTCGGCTCCACCGGCCCGAAGTCGAGGCTGCTGCCCTTCAAACCATAGCTTACCCCTGGCCCGGGCGATGCGGCTCCCCCAAGTGGCACATCCAGGGAAGATTACCGCGGATCGTCATATCCCACCGGACCGATAAAACCCGGCGGCCGCGTGTAGCGATTGCGCAGCGGGGCAGCTGCACCCGCAGGGGGATGGGGCGGCCGGGAGGAGCGGACTGCGGCAGCGGGGCCGGGGCGGCGCGTGCTGGCCGGCACGGCCGGAATGCGCCGCAGGGCGGCTCCCCGGGCCCCCGGCTTGGCGGGGGGCTGGACCGGCTCGGCCGGGGAGTCTTCCCGGGGCAATTGCACGGGGGCGGGGGCTCCGGGCATGGGCAGCCCGCATCGCGGCACCTCGATATATCCCTTGAAGTACAGCTCGCAATCGTTCGGTGCGGCGGTGAACGTGCCAGGCCCACCCGGGGGCAGCTCGTGGGGTTCCACGGCGCTGACCAGCTCGGGCCGGACCAGGATCAGCAGCTCCACCTCGTTCTCCACGCTGCTTTGACGCCGGAACAGGGCCCCCAGGTAGGGGACGTCGGCCGCCCAGGGAAAGCCCTTGGTTTCGGCTTCCCGCCGCGTTTGCACCAGCCCGGCAATGGCCAGCACCTGCCCGGCGCGCATCTCCACACCCGTATCGACCATGCGGGTGC
>JALSGI010000427.1 GCA_026982835.1 Planctomycetota bacterium
AGGGGTGGCGCCAGGTTCGGGATGTGTTTCGCTTGCTGCATGGCGACCCTCGGTTGGACCTCTATCAGCCCAAAACTGTGGAAACGGGAACCCCGCCCCATGAATGACCGCCGGGAAGAGCAAGCTCCCCAGCTGCCGCTGGTGCCGCTTGCCCACCTGGATCAGCTCTGGTTCCAGGTGGGCGGGACGTTGTGCAATCTGGAGTGCCGCCACTGTTTTATCAGTTGCAGCCCCCGCAATCGCACCTTCGGCTTTCTTCGGCTCCAGGATGTGCTGCCGGTGCTGGAGGAGGCGGCCGCGTTGGGCGTAAAGGAGTTCTACTACACCGGCGGCGAGCCATTTCTGAACCCCGACATGGTGCCCATCCTGGAGCACACGCTCCGCTACGGACCGGCCACGGTGTTGACCAACGCCACGGTACTGCGGCAGCAGTGGCTTGACCGCCTGGCCCGGGCCGAGCAGGATTCGCTCTACTCGCTGGAGTTTCGCGTTTCGCTGGACGGGTTCTCGCCGGAGACGAACGATCCGATCCGCGGCCCCGGCACCTTCCAACGCACGATGCGGGGAGTGGAGCAACTGGTCCAAGCCGGTTTTCTGCCCATTATCACCGCCACCCGCACCTGGCCCCTGCAACAGGAGGCCGAGGTGGTGGGCCGATTTGTGGAAATGCTTAAACAGCGCGGCTACCTGCGCCCCCGGCTGAAAATCCTGCCCACCATCCACCTGGGAGCCGAAGCCCGGCGCACGCGCGGCTACCTGCCCGGCGAACGCATCACCCCCGACATGCTGGCCCACTACGACCTGAACCACCTGCTGTGCCACCGCGGCCGCATCGTCACCGACCGGGGCGTGTATGTGTGCCCGCTGCTGATCGAAACTCCCGAAGCCCGACTCGGCCAGCGACTCCAGGAGGCCCTGGGTCCCTTTGCCGTGACGCACGGGGCGTGCTACACCTGCTACCAGCACGGAGCCATTTGCAGCAATCCCAGCGGAGGGGAAATGCTTCCCTCCGCTGGCAGCCCGGCATCGCAGTCCCCCAGCGAGCAAATTTGATTGACACTCTCTTTGGGCGACTTCTACATTGAACTTGCTCTTCTTGTGCCTTGGGGTTTCGTCCTTTGCCGGGCAGGGGAAAACTCCGGCAAGAGATGGTGAAACGGTGCAGCCGGAAAGGCGGTATCTGTTGCGGGAAAAGCGACCACGGCGGCAACCCGACAGCTTGCCGCCAACGAGGGAGGGAAAACGATGCGATCGGCACGATTGACTGCTTTGTTGTTCACCTTGTTGGCTCTCCCCTTTCGAGCCGTAGCGGCAGAGCAAGTGGTCATCGTCCCGGACCGGCAGATCCAGGCGCAGATCGAGCGGACCTGGAAGGCCAGTACCACGGGCGACCGCCAGCAGGCGTTTGTCGGGCTGAGCAAATTGCAAGAGTACGCCAGAAAGGACGAAGTGCATTTCATCCGGCAACTTTTTTATTATTACTGTCGGCACGACGGAGATGAGGAAAGGGCGTTCTTTAGCAGTTTCGTCGTTCCCCGCATGTTGGTGCTCCGGCCGGGGAAGGTCGCCGAGGCGCTCACTCCCTTCCTGGGCGCCCTGGAAAAGCGTATCCGGCAAAGCGCGGAGAGCTGGCTGCGGCATCTGGTCGAGGGCAGACGATGCGAAATCTGCGAGACAAAGGAATTCTCTCCGTATCGGGGATTGATCTCCCGGGATAATCCCCCGGAACCGCTTGTCGCTTACCTGTATCGCAGGTCCCCCAGTGCTGCCGTGCTGCTGATGCGGGAGGTTTTCTCGGAAGAATCCGGGCAATGGCGCGAGGTGCTTTGGGCCGAGCACGTCATCCGCACCGCTGCCTGGGAGATGCAGAACAAGTTCCACGGCAAAAGCCGTTATCCTGAAATGGCGATCCAGGAACTGGAAAAACTCGCGCGGCATGAGCAATGGTGGGTACGTCTCTACGCGGTGCATCTCCTGGTGCGCTATCGCTGGCTCCACAGTTCCGCGGCCATCCATCGGCTTCAAGACGATCCTCACCCTTTGGTGCGAGAAACCCTGGCTCGGTTTGAAAAAATCCTCCGCAGGCAGGGAAAGCTTCCGCTTCGGGATTCGGATTGAAAATCTGCTTGAGAAATTCGCTGACAGCCTGTTGAGAAACACAAGTTGGGGAGGACGAAGCTCCTGGCGAGCCGCAGGTCCAGCATGTGCGTTGTTCTTCCAAAACACGCTTCGTTCCCGCCCGGTGCGGAAGCACCACCGCAAGACCCACGACCCAAGACCCAAGACCTCTGGAGCGGAAGCTCCGGCGCACGCCGCACGCCGCAAGCCGCAAGCCGATTCTTGCCCGGAGCGGAAGCTACGGCCAGCCGCGTGCGCCAGCACGCGGTTGTTTTCGCAGTGATCGCGCGTTTCATCAACCGCCGGCTTACGCCCGCGGCTCGCCGGTTGTGTGCGTTCTCGTAACAGCGAGCCGCGAGTGTCAACTCGCGGAGCCAATCTACGAGTCAGCGCGTGTTTTTCGTTGCCTCCGGGAGCTGACGCCCGCGGCTCGCGGTGATGCGGAGAATCAGTCTCTGCTCTTGGTGTTGAAGTCGCTTTAATCTCCGCTGGCTGAAGCTGGCGGCTCGCCGATTGCAAGAATAAACGTTTATTCTTGCATCGGAGCGGAAGCACCGGCGCAAGCCGCACGCCGCAAGCCGCAAGCCGATTCTTGCCCGGAGCGGAAGCTACGGCCAGCCGCGTGCGCCAGCACGCGGTTG
>JALSGI010000428.1 GCA_026982835.1 Planctomycetota bacterium
CAGCAATTGCCGCATTGGGTGCACTGGAAACGCAGCCCTTGAGCAAACCAGGGCTTTTCGGTTCCGAACAACTGCACCGCCAGCGAGGGCACCTCGGGCGTGGCGGGGGTCGAAGAGGAGTTTTGCTCACTCACGGTTCCTGGATGCACGCGACAAGCGGCTCGTGGCAGGCCTGCGACCGCCGCCCATGATGCCACATGTTCCCGACTTTGACCAGCAGCAAAACATCTCGTGCCGCAAGAAAGCGAGAAGCCCGTACCGACGGGCCATTTTTTCCGGCTTGCCGAAGTTGCCCAGAGGATTCAGGAAAGCAGCAGCTCCAGGTCCTCCGGCCGCAGCGAGCGGATCAAGCCGGCGTCGGCCCGGATGATCGCCTCGGCCAGCTTGCGTTTCTGCTGTTGCAGTTGCAGCACTTTTTCTTCCACGGTGTCCCGGGCAATGAGGCGATAGACCAGCACCGGTTTGTCCTGACCGATGCGGTGGGCCCGATCCACGGCCTGGGCCTCCACGGCCGGGTTCCACCACGGGTCCAGCAGAAACACGTAGTCGGCCGCGGTGAGGTTCAGTCCGTGCCCGCCCGCCTTCAGGCTGATGAGGAACAGGGGGCAGTGGGGGTCTTGCTGGAATCGCTCCACCACTTCCTTCCGCTTGCGGGTGCGCCCGTGCAGGTAGGCGTAGGCGATTCCGCGCCGTTCCAGCTCCTTGCGCAGCAGGTCCAGTAACGAGGTAAACTGGGAAAACACCAGCGCCTTGTGTCCTTCCTGGACCAGCTCTTGCACGTGCTCCAGCAGCATGTCGAACTTGCTGCTGCTTTTGGCGGCCTGCTTGGCGTCCAGCAGCCCGGGATGGCAAGCCGCCTGCCGCAGCCGCAGCAGGGATTCCAGGATGTGGATTTTGCAGCGCTGCATTCCCTGCTTGGCGATCTTGGCCCCTAGCTGCTTGCGGTAGTAGTTGCGCAGCTCCTGGTACTGGCGTTTTTCCCGGGGGGAGAGGTCGCAGTAGAGCACCTGCTCGCTCTTGGGCGGCAGTTCCCGCAGCACTTGCTGCTTGGTCCGCCGCAGCAGGAAGGGAGCCAGCCCGCACTGCAGCCGCCTCAGCTCCTCCGTGTCGATCTCCGCGGAGCCGAAACGCCGCTGGAAATCCTGCCGCGAGCCCAGAATGCCCGGGTTGAGAAACTCAAACAACGACCACAACTCCAGCAAATGGTTTTCCACCGGCGTGCCGGTCAGGGCCAGGCGATGCCGGGCCGGCAGCACCCGGGCGGCCTTGGAGCACTGGGCATCGGGGTTCTTGATCGCCGTGGCTTCGTCCAGCACCACGTAGTCGAACTGCTGCTTGACCAGCAGCTCCACGTCGCGGAGCATCGTCTGGTAGGTGGTCAGCACCAGGTCGAACCGGTCGAGCTGTTCCAGCAGCTTTTTGCGTTGCGGGCCGATGAAAGGGCATACGTTCAGCTCCGGGGCAAAACGGGTGGCTTCCTCCTGCCAGTTGAACACCAGCGACTTGGGCACCACCACCAGGTGAGGGAGCCGTTCTTGTTGGGGCAGGCGGTGCTTGCGCTCTTGAAACAATGCCAGCACCTGGACCGTTTTCCCCAGGCCCATGTCGTCGGCCAGGCAGCCGCCCAAGCCAAGGCGCTGGAGGTATTTCATCCACCCAAGCCCCTGCCGCTGGTAGGGGCGCAGCTTGCCCTGGAACCCGGGCGGTTCCGGCTCTTCGCGGACTTCTCCGGCGCTGCGGAGCCTGTCGAGCAATTGCCGAAAACCCTGGTCGGTCTGCAAGAAGGTTTTTTCGGCCTCCCGGTTCAGCAGGGACTCCAGCAGCAACGCCTGGTGGGAACGGAAGCGGATGCGGCCGTTTCGCTCCTGTCCCAGGGAAAGCAACCGGGCATAAGGGCCCAGGCTCTCTTCGCTCAGCAGGGCCTGGGAGCCGTCGGGCAGCTTGAGCACCTGCTGGCCCCGGCGCAGCTCCCGCAGCAGCTTGGGCAGCGGCACGCTCTGGGGGCCGAAGTGCACTTCCCCCTGAAGATCGAACCAGTCGATACCGCTTTCCACGCGGAAGCTCACGCTGCCGGCACGGTGAACCGGCTTGCCATCCAGAAGGACTTCCCAGTCGGTCAGCTCCTGGATCAACGGGAGCAACCGTTTGGGAGCAAACCGGGGCCCCCCGGCGAGGTTCCACTCCCGGGTGTGCCGAAGAGCCGCTTCGTGGAACTGAGCCAGCCATTGGTTTTCCTGCTGCGGGTCGCGGCGATAAAACTGCCCGCTCTCGGCGTCGTAGATCACCGGGGGATCGTCCCGCCTGATGGTCAAGTTGCCGTAACGAAACCGCAGTTCCGGCTCGTATTTGCCGAAGTCATACTTGTCCTGCAGCACCAGTTGCGGCCGGGGAGTGGCACTGTGGATGGGAAATCGCAGCTCCTGGGGCAGAAGCTCCAGCGCCTCGGGCCGTAGCAGCGACGCGGCCCACTGGAAAAACGCCGCCGCCTCGTCCTGCGGCACCCGAAGCGGCTCGTTTTCCGACACCAGCTCCAGCCACTGCCGGTCCGGCCCCGGGGCGATGCGGTACATCTTGTCTTCGGCCAGCAGGTACCTCCCCCCCGGCAGCACGGCCATCTCCTGCTCCCCTTCCCAGACGATCCCCTCGGGAGTGATGAACCGCGGCAGCAGCAGCCACTGATCCGAGTCCTTCTCCCGGCGGCAGGTCAATTGGCACTGCACCAACTGGCCGGTCCATTTCAAGGGGAACGTGGGCAC
>JALSGI010000429.1 GCA_026982835.1 Planctomycetota bacterium
TCCGCGACGGCCAACCGTGGCGTAGCCGCTTGGAACCCCAAAACGCATGATTTTCCCTTGACAGGAAAGACAGTCACTCCCAAACTTGCGTTTTTCAACGGGCTGCTAAACACGTACGCAACGGGCGACAGCACTGGCAGCATGGGGCGGGTTTGGCCGGGGGTAAGCTCTTTTGGCACGAGCCGTTCCCGGCACGGCAGATGCGCTGCCCCCTCCCCCGAATGCAGCCCGGCTCTGCGGGTGGCTGATCTTGACAGTTGGCACCGATGTCCCACAATCGGGCCTGCTGCCAAGGTGTGGGTGGATCGCCCCGGCGGCTTCACTGCGTCATCATCCCGAAATCCTTCACGACAAGGAGGTCGTGTCATGTCGCCCAGGCTCTACTTGGCTCCCCAGCTTCGGCTCCGGCAGTTGCTTCCCCAGGCACGGTTCGTGCACGCCGAGGAGATCGTCTTCCGCGGTTTTGAGTGTTCTCCGCAGCGTTGCGGCAGCGAGGATCTGCTGGTGTGGCTGGGCTCGGATGTCGCCGAGGGCTTTCCCCAGCAGCTGCCGCCCCCGGGAGCGGTGGCCGGGGTGCTCACCCCGCAGGAGCTGCCCCATTGGAAAGGCCCCCAGTGCGTGGTGCCCGACGTGTGGGAAGCCTTGGGCCAGGTGGCCCAGGCCGTGGCCGGATGGCCCGCCCAGGCCCTGCAACTGGTGGGGGTCTGGGGGAGCGGCCTTCGCGGAGCCGCGGCGCAGTTGATCCACCGGGTGTTGGGCACCGCGGGGATTGCCACGGGGCTGGTCGGCCCCGCTTCGGCCGATGAAGACCACCTGCCCTGCTCGCCCCGCAGCGGGAGCTTTTGCTCGCCCCAAATGGCCCAATGGCTGGCACGCATCCGCCAGTCCGGCTGCACGCACGCGGTGGTGCAAGTTCCGGGCAGTCAGCCGCCGCAGCGGGCATTGGCCGGACTGGAGCTGGACGTGCTCTGCATCACCGGGGCAGCAAACCGCTTGGCTCAGGCCCAGCAACTGCTCCAGTTCCTCCGTCCCGAGGGCGTGCTGGTGGTGGCCGCCGAGGAACCCGCGGCCCGCAAGCTGCTCGACTCCTGGGACGGCCCGGCGCTGACCGTGGGGCTGGGCACCCAGTGGGAAGTGGGAGCCACCGTGCTGGAAGAGCACCCCGGCGAGCAGACCTTCCTCATCCACGCCGGCTGGGAAAGCATCCCCGTGCGTACCCGATGGCTGGGAGCCGATTACGTGCGGGCCTGCCTGCTGGCCACCGCGGTGGGGCTGGTGCACCAGTTCCGCCTGCCTGCGATCGCCCGCGGCCTGGAGTCCCTGGACGGCATCCCCGGCTGCATGGAGGCCGTGTGCCTGGGACAACAGTTCCCCGTGCTGCTGTTCTGGCCCGAAGCGGCCCGATGCCCCAGCGTCATTCGTTCCTGGCGGAAAGTGACCGCGGGTAGAATGCACCGGATCCGCTGGCAGCCGCAAGCGGCCTGGGAGCTGCTGTCGGACGCCGGCGAAGATCCTCCAGCCGTGCTTTCTTGGGGCGGCCTGAGAGAAATCCGCCGCACGGCCCAGTGTTGGGACGAGCTGGCCGCCGCCTTGGACCAGGTGGAAGCGGGCGATCTGGCCGTGATCGAACTGCCCGAAGACCTCTCGCCACAGCAACTGGCCCGGCTGCGAGAATGCCTGCAAACCTGGCTGCTTCACAGCCCCGGACAACGCCTGGCGGCCTGAGCGGGACTCCGGGAGCTTGCGCTCCCGGCTCGCTGTGATCTGTTTTCTTGCACCGGAGCGGAAGCTGCGGCGAGCCGCGTGCGTGAGCACGCGGTTGATAGCGTTTGTGGCCATTGTTGCACTAGTCAACCGCCGGCTCACGCCGGCGGCTCGCCGGTTGCAAGAATCGACGCTTTTTCTCGCACTGGTGCGGAAGCACCGCCGCAAGACCCACGACCCAAGACCTCCGGAGCGGAAGCTCCCTGCGCAAGACGCAGGACGCAAGCCGCAAGCCGATTTCATCTCTCCCCCCCGCTAACGCGGGGGGCTCTTCGCCCAAGACCCAAGACCCACGACCCAAGACCCACACACTGACGTGCGGGGCTCCGTTCCCCCCAGGCCTCCACGCCTCCAAGCCCCCACGCCTCCAAGCCCTCCCCGAGCCGAAGCTCCCGGCTGGCTTTGATTCCCCTTGCTCAACAGGCGTTTCTTCGCTAATGAGGCAGCTCCTTTCCCGGGCAAAGTGTCCCGGACACTGCTGGCACTGCTGCCTGCAAGGAGTGGCCATGACGGGCACCGTTCCCCAGCGCGACCTGCTCTCGGCTGACCCGGTGGCCGTTACCGGCGTGGGAATGGTCACATCGCTGGGGCCGGACCGGGAATCCACCTGGGCGGCGCTGTGCCGGGGAGAGTGCCGCATGGATTTCCTGCGCGGAATGCCGGGAGTGCCCGAGGGCAAAGTCGTCGCCGCCACAGTGGATGTGCCGCTGGACTATCCCGGGCAGCTCAAACCCATCGTCCTGGCCCGTATGGCCGCCGAAGAAGCCGTAAGGGACGCGAAGTTGGACCTGGCGGCCGTGGACCCCTGGCAGGTGGGTTGCTGCATCAGCGGGCACATGGGCGACGCTTCGCATGTGGCGCTGCGGCTGGGGCGCACGGAGCTGGTGCCCGGGGAGGATTTTCCCTGGTGGCGGCAGTGGTTTCCCAGTTCGGCCTGCGAGGAAGTGAAGCGGCACTTCCACCTGCGCGGGCCTAGCCTGTGC
>JALSGI010000430.1 GCA_026982835.1 Planctomycetota bacterium
CCAAGGGCACGCCGCCGCGGCTGATCCTTGCGGCCGGCTTGGAGCCGCTGCCGCAGTCGCCTCTGGCCCGGGCGATCCGCCACCAGGCCCAACTCCGCTCCCGGCTGGCCCCGGCGGCCGAAGCGGTGGCCTGGGGATATGTCGCCTGGCGGGCGGTCCCCCCCGGGGGGAAGAAGCATCCGGGCTGGCTTGCCCGATTGCAAAACCACCTGCCGCTGGCCGCCGGTGCTGGGCAGGCCGAGTGCCTGGTGCAGCTCCAGCGACAGTCGAAGCGATTCGGGGCCAGGTTCGTGTTGCAGGGGGTGCAGCCTGCCTGGGGTCGTGCCCGACTCAAGACCGCTCTGGCCCTGCTGGGCTACAGGCCACAGGCCCACCCGGGGCAAGCCGATCCGCCCACAGAACGCCGCCTCCGCGTGCGGTGGCAGGCCGGCGGGAACAATCTTGCCAAGGGGTTGTTCGGCTCGCCGCTTGAGCTGCAAGCGGACTTTTCGCCTTCCCGGGTCGCCGGTTCCCTGGGCAGGGCCGGGACAGAAGATGAAGCGGAGGGAAAGCCCGGCGAGCCGCTTCCGCCCGGGACACTGGCGGCTTTCCGGCTGCGGCTGGGGCCAGTGGTGGCCCACCAGGACCAAAAGCGTCCCGGCACCCCCATGGCCCTGGCCGGGAAGTTGTTTGCCCAGGCGCTGCGCCAGGGGGGGGATGCAGTGGTCGGGCGCGTGCAGGCGAAGGAAAAACAGCTTCGCTTGCAAGTGGAGCTGGACCCCGCCGTGCTGCAAACGGCCGTGCTTGCCCTGGGCCTGATGCGAAGGGAGCTGGAGTCCCTGTTGCCGAAATGACAACCCCCTGGGAGTGGAATATCCGAAGATCGGGGGAGAGTTGAGTAAACGGAGATTTTGCTTCCGCTGCGAACCGGGGAGCCGTTATTAGCGGGGCTTTTCCCGCCGGGGAAGCTCGGCCCCCACCTGCTGCCACCAGCGACGAAGCTCCGCGGCCAGTTGTTCCACGCGCTGGGGATGCTTCCGGGCCAGGTCGTGCTGTTCGCCGGGGTCTTGGGCCAGGTGGTAAAGCTCCGCCCGCGGACCGTCGAAGTACCACAGCAGCTTCCACTCCCCCTGGCGCACGGCCGAAACGGGCGTGGTGGTGGGATAGAAGTGCGGGTAGTGGAAAAAAAGCGTCCGCCGCGAGAGCCGAGCCTGCGGGTCCCGGAGCAACCGCGAAATGTCCACCCCGTCCAGAGGCACCTTGCCCGGATTTTTCAAACCCAACAGGTTGAGGATCGTGGGAAACCAGTCCACCGTGGAGATCGGCTCGTGGCACACCCTTCCCGCGGGCGTCACTCCCGGCCAGCGGACGATGGTGGGGATGCGGATGCCGCCTTCGTAGAGCGACCCCTTGCCGCTTCGCAGGGGGTGGTTGTTGGTCACCCGGCGGCCCTGGTAGTGGTTCACATAGCCCCCGTTGTCCGATAGCAGCACCACGGCCGTGTTTTGCTCTAGTCCCAGTCGCCGCAGTGCTGCCAGCAGCCGCCCGACGTTTTCGTCCAGGTGGTGCACCATCGCCGCGTAGGTGGGGTTCTGGTGCTTCATACCGGGTCGCAGCCGCTGGCGATAAAGCTGCACCACCTCCGGCTTGGCCTCGATGGGCGTATGCACGGTGTGGTAGGCCAGGTGGAGGAAAAACGGCCGATCCTTCACTTGCCCCAGCAGCCGGATCGCCTCCTGGGTAAGGCGATCGGTGAGGTATTCGCCGGGGGAACCGAAGGGCAGGTCGGGCACGTAGCGATGTTCTTTGCGTGCCCCGAACAGCCCGCGATAGGGGTAGAAATACGTGGGCGGGGCTCCCCAACGCGTGCCGCCGATGTTGACGTCGAACCCCTGGGTTTCCGGGGCATGCAGATCCGTGCCCAGGTGCCACTTGCCCACGTGCAGCGTGGTGTAGCCGGCCTGGCGGAGCACTTCGGCCAGAGTGATTTCACTGTGGGGGAGATGGTCCTTTCCCCGAGGGCAAACCAGCCCGCGGCCACGCATCGGCCCCTGGGCGGCCCGCTCTCGCCAGATGGTAATGCCCAGCCGTGCTGGGTGACGGCCCGTGTGCAGCGAGGCCCGCGTGGGCGAACACACCGGCGAGGCGGCGTAGCTTTGCGTGAACCGCAATCCGCTTCGGGCCAGGGCGTCGATATGGGGCGTGCGGTGCAGGTCGGCCCCGTAGCAGCCCAAGTCGGCCCAGCCCAGGTCGTCCACCACCACCAGCACCAGGTTCATCGGCCGGGTAGGGGCGTGTTGCGCCGCCGTTTCTGCGGCCACAAGCCACGGCACAAGCACCAACAAGCACGGCAGCAATCGCTTCATGGGCTCATTCTCCTCGGGAAGCATGCGTAGCCTATCATCCAACAAACGGCGATGCGACGGTCGGCTCCCACAAGCCACCCCATGCGGCGTGCAGTAGCGCAGAGGGCACCTGTTCTGGCAACGGTGAGCCGCGAATGCGAACCCGCGGAGTGCATGGCGGGAAGGATCGCCTTTGCTCTTGCCAGGGGCAAAAACTTGCGGCCCCGGGGGGTGCGGCTGAAATTTTGTGGCGGTTTTCAGGCAGCCTGGCGGATGCAGGTGGTCCAAAGGTAGTCAAAAGTTCCATCCAACAGCGCCGCCCGCAGGCTCAACACCGCCTCGGCCCGGCGTTTGCGCCAGTTGCGCATCCCCGATCCCTTGCACCGCGCCCCCACCAGGTGCTTGCACGTCCCCT
>JALSGI010000431.1 GCA_026982835.1 Planctomycetota bacterium
GCTGCCTCAGACCGGCCAGGGCATTGAACAGGGTGGACTTGCCGGTGTTCGGGTTGCCGATCAAGGCCACCGAGAGGCATTGTTGTTCCAGGGCGGCGGGGGCATCGGGGGCCATGACACATCCGGGGGCGAAACGAAGGGCAGGCGGCAAGGGGGTGCCGGGGCTGGGGAAGGATCAGCTTTCCGCCACGGGGATCGGAGAGCGCACCTGCACCCGCTCGGCTTCCTGTCGCCGCAAGCTGAGGCGATAGCCGCGCAGTTGGAACTCCAGCGGATCGCCCCAGGGGGACTTGCCCACCAGACGCACCTGCACGCCGGGAGTGAGTCCCATTTCCATCAGGCGACAGGCCAGGGCATCCTCGCCCAGCACATCGAGCACTTCAGCCGCTTGCCCAAGGCTCAATTGCGAAAGGCGTTGCATAGCCTTGCTCTCCGATCTGCACAACGTCCACCAAAAGCTAGCACACGGCGGCGGAGAATTAAAGGAGCCAGGGGGCAAGGATACCCGAAGGCGCCTGCCCCCCAGCTTGCCAGGGGTCGGGAGTAAAGTTTTACTGAGAATCGTTATCAACTTTTACTTGATTCTAGCCGCTTGGGCACGCAAAATCAACGGACTACGGAGCGTTTTCGGTATTCTCTTCGCTTCTGGCCTCCTAGAAGGATGATCTTCCCATGAAACCTGCTGGTGCCGTTTGGCTTGGGTGGGGATTGCTGCTGGGAGCGGTGTTCCCCAGCCCGGGCTGGGCCGAACCGCCAAACATTGTGCTAATCCTCTGTGACAACTTGGGTTATGGCGATCTGTCCTGCTACGGCTCTCAGCTGCATCGCACCCCGCACGTGGACGCCCTGGCCGCCCAAGGACGGCGATTTACCCACTTTTACTCCGCCAGCGGCGTTTGTACGCCTTCGCGGGCGGCGCTTTTGACCGGCTGCTATCCGGCCCGTGTGGGACTGGCCTGGACCGAGCCGGATGGCTGGGTGCTGCGTCCGCGTTCACCCAACGGGCTGCATCCGCAGGAAGTGACGCTGGCCGAGGTGCTCAAGCGGGCCGGCTACGCTACGGCCTGCATCGGCAAGTGGCACTTGGGCGATCATCCCCGCTTTCTGCCCACCCGGCAGGGGTTCGACTACTACTTCGGCATCCCCTACAGCGAGGACATGACCCCACGGCCCGGCCGGAATTGGCCCCCGCTGCCGCTGATGGAAAACGAGCGGGTCGTCCAGTGGGGACCGGATCGCAACCTGCTCACTGCCCGCTACACCCGGCGAGCCATCCGCTGGATGGAGCAGCATCGGCACCGGCCGTTTTTTCTGTTCTTGAGCCACGCCATGCCCGGAAGCACCACCCGTCCCTTTGCCAGCCCCGCGTTCCAGGGGCGCAGTGCCAACGGCCCCTACGGCGATGCGGTGGAGGAACTGGATCACTCCACCGGGCAGCTCCTGGCCGCGCTTCGTCGCCTGGGCTTGGAAAAGAACACCATTGTGATCTGGACTTCCGACAACGGCGCACCCCGACGCCGCCCCCCGCAGGGACGCAACACCCCCTTGTCCGGCTGGGGCTATACGACCATGGAAGGGGGGATGCGGGTGCCGCTGATCGTTCGCTGGCCGGGACATGTGCCGGCTGGAACCGTCTGCGACGAGCTGACCACCATGATGGACTTGCTGCCCACGCTGGCCGCTCTGGCCGGAGCACCACTGCCGCCACGCAAGCTCGATGGGCACGATGTGCGCCCGCTGTGGCTGGGCACCCCGGGGGCACGGACACCGTACCGCGCCTTCTACTACTACCACACCAACCGCCTCTACGCCGTGCGCAGTGGTCCCTGGAAGCTGCACCTGCCGATTGCCCACCCCCGGCGAAACACCCGCGACGGCCGCCCGATGGACAAGCTGCTCCTCTACCACCTGCAGCGCGATCCCCAGGAAAAACACAACCTGGCCGCCCAGTATCCCGAGGTGGTTAAACGGCTGCTGCAACTGGCCCAGCAGGCCCGGGTGGAACTGGGCGACGGTGCCCCGGGCCGGGGTTGTCGAGCGGCGGGTCGGGCCTCGTGGCGAGGACTGCATCGCGGGCCGGTGGTGGCCCCGCCGCCGGGCTAATGCGGCTGGTAGCCCTGCCGCCTCCGCTAGTTGAAGCTGGGTACGTGTTTAGCCAGCTAGCACACTGTTGGTTCGATGCTTCCGCACGAGGCGGAAATAAGCGTTTATTCTTACAATCGGCGAGCCGCGTGCGTCAGCACGCGGTTGGCGAGCCCCGGGCTTTAGCCCGGGGAGAGCCAAAGAAGCGCTTTTGGTTATTCTCCTCCGCCAGCTGAAGCTGGCGGCTCGCCGTTTTGCGAGAATTGGCGCTTGTTCTTGCATCGGAGCGGAAGCTCCCTCGCAGGTAGCGCACGGCGCAGGTCGCAAGCCGATTCTCCCCGCACTGACGTGCGGGGCTCCGTATCCCTCCAAGCCCCCAAGCCTCCACGCCTCCAAGCCCCCGGTGCGGAAGCACCCGCCGCAACAGCGCATGGCGCAAGCCGCACGCCGATTCTCCCCGCACGGACGTGCGGGACTCATGGTCTTCAGGCCCCAAGCTTCCTAGCCTCCACTGCCTCACTCCCCGCGGCGGCGCACCCAGTACAGGTGCCCGTCCTCGGCCCCGATCAAAAGCTCCGGTACGCCGTCGTGGTCCCAGTCCACGGTGGTGGGGCTGGTGGTGTGTCCGGCCAGTCGCCGGGGGCAAAGCGGCCCTTGCGGCACCAGGTGCCAGCGGCCCTGGCGCTTGCCTGCGTTTTTCAGCCAATGGACCGAGGCGCTGTTGACCAGCAGGTCCAGCCGCCCGTCGCCGTCCCAATCCACCACGTGCAGTTTGCGGCGGCCGCTTTTTCCGGCCTGGCCGACGTTGAGCCGCAACAGTCCCGGTGCCGCCGACCGCATGCGGTGGCGGCTATCAAATGCACTGGGGCCGGGGCTGAAAAACACCCTCCGCGGCGGAAGCAGCACTAGCTTCCCTCCGCGGCGGGACCGTGGCCACCAGGCAAGGTAGCCCTCGGCGTCGAGCATCACCAAGTCGGGCAAACCGTCGCTGTTCCAATCCACCACCACGGGCGTGGTCCGCCACTGGGTGGCAAGTTCCCCGGGAGCAGGATCCCACCAATTCCACTTCGGCTTGGGCGGCTTACCGGGCCAGGCCACGCGAATCGGCCGGGGCGGAGCCAGCCGCGGGCAGCCTGGGTGGCCCACGTTGCGAAACCACACCACACGGCCCCAAATGGAATTGACCACCAGGTCAAGCCGACCGTCCAGGTCCCAGTCGGCCACGCTCAAGGTAGTGTAGCCCCACTTGGTTTCGCAGGGGCCTTGGATCGAGCCGTTGGGTCCGGCCTGGATGCGGATCACTTCCCCGCCAGCTCGCAGCAGCTGTGGGGCCGCCCAACGCGGTGGGCAGCCGCCGCCGAGGTTTTCGATCCAGCCGATCTCCCCGGCCGTGTTGCCACAGATGAAGTCTTCGTCCCCATCCTCGTCCCAATCCACCGAAACGGGCGTGACCAGGGCGCCAAACTTCACCCGGTCGGCCCGCTGGCGGAAAAAACGCGGCGGGGCAAACACCGGCACGCCCTCTTCAACCCGGCCCGTGTGCTCCAGCAGTGCCACCCGCCCGTCTTCCTGGCCCACCACCAGATCCGGGTGTCCGTCGCCGTTCCAGTCGAACGCCACCGGCACGATCATGCAAAGGGGCATCCGCAACACCCGACCCGCGAACCGAAGCGGCTTCCCCGGGGCAAAACGCGGCCGGCGGCGGGTGCCGGTGTTCTGGAAATACCACAGTCGGTCGATGAACTCGCCGCAGAGCAGGTCCAGGTCCCCGTCACCGTCGAAGTCGGCCAGATTGGGCGAGGGCATCCCGTAGGTGTCGATTACCTGTCCGTCGCTGGTGCGGAGCTTCTGCGGCCTAGCGTAACGGGGCTTTTGCGCTGTGCCGGTGTTTCGCACCAGATAGACGTAGCCGTGCAAGGGGCCTCGGGTCCAGCGGCCCTGGTGGTCGTAGGCGTCGTCCCAGCCGTAGTCGGTCCAGTCGCCCACGCCCACCAGCAAATCCAACCGGCCGTCCCCGTCGTAGTCGGCCAGTCGCCACTGGTTGGCCCGAACCGGCTTGCCGTGCAAATTGGCCGGCAAGGGCAGCTTCTGGCCCCGGGAAAAGCCCTGCCGGGGAAAGTTTCGGAAAACCACACCGGGGATCAGCAGGTGCACCTGCTGGCCCTCGTAGGAAGGCATGAGGTTCCGCCGCGCCGAACCGATCCGCACTGGCGGCTCCAGCACCGGCATCCCCGTGGCCGGGTCGCTGCGGCCGGTGTTTTCAAACAGCCAGGTACCGCCAAACGGAACGTCAGGGCAGCAGACCACCAGGTCCGGGTCCCCGTCGCCGTCGTAGTCCATCGGCTGCGGCCAGGCCCAAAGCCCCACGCCCAGATCGACCACCAGCCCCGGGTTGTTATATCGCAGTGACACCACTTCCACTGCTGGCTTTTCTTCCTGAGCCGCAGCGGGAGTCGGAAAGGGGACAGAAGCCAAGAGAAGGACGAAACTGGGCAGGACGTAGCGGATGGCTCGCATCATGGGCAGCTCCTTCGCGGGAGAAGATGCTGCCCATTATAGGGTTTTCCGGTCCGGGCAGGATGCCGTGGCGAGGTTTTCCACCAGGCCCTGCCGCCTCCGCCAGCTGAAGCTGGGTACGTGTTTAGCGTGCCAGCGTAAGACGGAGCGTTTCCAGAGCAAAAACGAGTCGATGCTCGTCTGGCGAGCCGCGTGCGTCAGCACGCGGTTGGCGAGCCCCGGGCTTTAGCCCGGGGAGAGCCGGATAAGTGCATTGCGTTATTTTTCTCCGCCAGCTGAAGCTGGCGGCTCGCCGTTTTGCGAGAATTGGCGCTTGTTCTTGCATCGGAGCGGAAGCTCCTTCGCAGGTAGCGCACGGCGCAGGTCGCAAGCCGCAAGCCGATGCGGTTTCTCCCCCGCTTACGCGGGGGGCTCTTGGTTGTGCAAGTTGACGTTTGTTCTCACCCCGGTGCGGAAGCACCACCGCAAGACCCACGACCCAAGACCCAAGACCTCCCGCACGGACGTGCGGGGCTCATGGTCTTCAGGCCCCAAGCCTTCCGGGAGTTGACGCTCCCCGGCTCGCTGGAGAACCGCCGGCGGACGATGCGCGGCTGGCCGATTTGCGTTTTTCGACGGGCTACAAGAGGCCGAAACAGCTAGCCCAGCCCGTTGAAAAACACAAGTTTGGGAGGGCGAGGCTCCTGCCGAGCCGCTTTTTTCAGGATGTGTAGGGAATCTTATAACGCGTTTTCATTTCAAATGGACTTTTTCAACGGGCTGCTAGCCCTGCGGCTTTTCTCCCCCTTCCAGCAGCCTGAGACAGGCCGCCCGGCTGTGCTGGAGCACCTGCAGGGGGTCCATCGCCTCGATCTGAGGGCCGCCCAACTCCACTTCCCAGGGGCCCTGGTAGCCACCTTGCTGGAGTGCGGCCACGATCTGTTCCAGCGGCAGCGTGCCCTGGCCCAGCAGGCAGCGGTCCTCTTGGTCCTGAGGCGGGGCGGCCAGGTCGGCCAGTTGGACCAGTCCGATTTGGGGCACCAGTTCGCCGAGCCGCTGCGGCAGGTCTGCTTCGGCGGCCGTGTGATACAGGTCCAGCAGCAGCTTCACCCGCGGGTGGCCGACTTTTTCCAGCAGTTCCAGGGCGTCGTCCAGGGAGGCGAGGAAGTTGTGCGTTTGCGGGAGCTGGGGGTGGACGGTCTCCACGACCAGCAGCAGGTTGTGTTCTTCGGCCACGGGGGCCAGCTCTTGCAGAGCGTCGCGGAACAGTCGGCGGGCATGGTTGTGGGTGTGTCCGCCCCGGGAACCGCTCAGGGCCACCACGCAGGCGGCACCGAACTGGGCTGCCGATTCGATGGCTGCTTGAGCATCGGCTACGCTGTCGCGAAATCGCCGCCCGTCGCTGCCGGTAAACCCCCCGACCCAGGAAAGACTCACCGCCTGGCGTGCATGCTGATCCAGCAGCTTTTTCACCTGGGCGGTTTCCAGTTGGGCCAGCTTGGCTCGCAGCAGTCCCACCGCGGGCACGTCGGCCTGCGCCCAGGCAGCCAGGTCTTGTTCAAGCGACCAGCGGGGGGTCAATCGCTGGTTGACCGCAAATTGCACCATCGATCCATCCCAGTCCTTTCGTAACCGCAAGGGTCCATCGCCACGGAACCTTTCCAGCCGGGCGATCCGTCGGGATTACGTCGCTTCTCATCGGGTGCCACAGGAGGATGGAGGGGCGGGTACGCCGATAAAACCATAGCTCCGTTGTATGTTCTCTGCGCCGGGAACGGGGTTTCTTTGGCCGGACCGGCCCAGAAACCCGCCCTAGGCCCGGAAAAGCCGGACCGGACGCTACAACCGTTACCATCCTACCACTCGGATCGTGGGTGCTGGCAATGCCATCGCCGGGGGGCCAGGAGACGGAACCGGGCGCAATCGTTCTGATCGGAAGGACAACATGCTAAGCTGAAGGCAAACATGGGCTCGCACGGCCCCTGTCACCAAGCAGTCACCATACGCCGCTTGCGGCATCCCCTTTGGGGCGAGGTACGCCACGTGTCAGTTTCGACCAACACCGGCCCACCCCGGCCCGGGGCTCGGGAACACTCCGGCCGCTTCACCCGGCGGGAAGTGCTTGGGATGTTGCTGGGCTGTAGGGCATGGGGGGAAGCGGCGGCCCAAGTGCCCCCCACGGGGAGTTCCCCGGCTGGTGATGACCAACTCGCCGCGGCCCGCTGGCCGCATTGGCGCGGCCCGGCCGGGGACGGCCAAATGCCTCACTGGCCGGCCCCGCTGGTCTGGGGACCCACGCGCGGCGTGGCCTGGCAAGCGGCGGTGCCACCGGGGGCGTCCACGCCGGTGGTCTGGGACCGCGGCATCTACCTGACGGCCCAGCAAGGGAGCCAACTCCTCCTTCTGCAGCTGGACTTGCTCACCGGCAAGCCTCAATGGGTGCAAAAGCTGGGTGCAGCCCCTGCCTGGCCGCCGCAGGCCAATCCCCCTTCCGGCTGGCCCTGGCCGCAGGGGAGTTGGGCCTCCCCCTGCCCGGCGGTCGATGGCGAAGTGGTGGTGGCGCTTTACGCCCACGGGTTGCTCTGCGTGCACCAGGCCCAGGACGGCAAGCAGCGCTGGTTTCGCCAACTGAGCCGCGGCAAGCTCCCGGTGCGGCCCTCGCTGGCCAGCCCCCTGTTGTGGCAGGACCGGGTGATTGTGCTGTTTTGGGACGCTTCGTCCAACGCCTCGGTGCCCCGGGGACACTTGGCAGCGTACCAGAAGCACACGGGCCGGGAGCTGTGGCAGGTTCGGCTTCCCGCCCTGCGGAGCCAGCAGCCCGTGTTGCTTGGCACGTCGCCGGCTTGGGGCACCTTGTCCGATCAGCCGGTGATTGCAGTGGCCTCGGCCGGTCGCGTGTACTTGTTTTCTCCGACAAATGGGCAGCAGTTGCTGGACTACCGCCTGGGGACCGCCCGCGACTCGGTAGCCTCGCCGCTGGTGGCCGAACAGTTGGTGGTGGTCTGCCGAAGCACCCAAGGACCGCTGCTGGCCCTGGAACACTACCCGGGTCGAAAGGACCACCGCTTGCGACGCCTGTGGCAGCGACAGATTGCACCGGTGGTGTGGGCCACTCCGGCCCGCTGGCGCGACTTGCTGTTCCTGGTCTCTCAAAAGGGACAAGCCCGCTGCGTTCACTTGCCCACGGGCAAAACCTACTGGCGCCGCCCCCTGGGAGGGACGTTCTATGCTTCCCCGGTGACCGCCGACGGGCGGGTTTACTTCCTCTCCTACGAGGGAACCTGCTACGTAGCGGCCGCCTCGGGCAACTACCGCCTGCTGGCCCGAAACCGGTTGCCGGATCGCTTCATCGCCTCTCCGGCCGTGGCGGCGGCTCACCTGTTTCTGCGGGGGCAGAAGCGGCTCTATTGCGTTGGGCCGTATTTGGATCAAAATCGCTGATGGCTCCGGGCTCACCGGCTCTGTGATCCTTTGCCGCCTGGGTCAAGGCACACCCGCCCGGATTGGATTCCCTCTGCCTCAAGCTACAGTGGAGTTTCCATGCGCGTT
Source organism: Planctomycetota bacterium (assembly GCA_026982835.1). Taxonomy (GTDB): domain Bacteria; phylum Planctomycetota; class Planctomycetia; order Pirellulales; family S012-138; genus S012-138. The sequence continues at coordinate 8,128 of JALSGI010000431.1, forward strand.
GGTCTTTGCTACTGGCTGGCCGCGGTGTTTGTGCTGGGAGCAACGCAAGGGCTCTTGGCCGCCGGAGAAAAAGGGCCGGTGTACCTGCACCCGGATCAGGCCGGGGTGGATTACCAGCTGCAAGGAGAGTATGCCGGGGTGG
>JALSGI010000432.1 GCA_026982835.1 Planctomycetota bacterium
GGTATCCGCTCCGAGCCGGCAGATGCGCCTGGGCGTGCAACTGGTGGCCTTGGGCAAGGGGGAGTTTCTGGCGGCCGTTTACCGCGGCGGACTGCCCGGGGCCGGAGCCCGGCACCCTGAGCCGATCACCATTGCCGCGCGCCGCCGGGGGCGAACGCTTCGCTTCCAGTCTCGGCAGTTGGACTTTCTCGTCATCGCCGGGCAGATGCGCATTCGGCATCGCCGCTCCGGGCGGCTGGTGGCTGTGCTGCCGCGAGCCGTGCGTTACAGTCCCACGCTGGGGATGAGTCCTCCGCCGGGGGCTGTGGTGTTGTTCGACGGAAGCAGCACCGCCGCCTGGAAAGCCGCCCGAGTCAGCCCCGAAGGCTGGCTGATGCAAGGGGCCCAAACCCGCGCCCCCCTGCCGCAGGATTTTCTGCTGCATGTGGAGTTCCGCTTGCCGTTCATGCCCCTTGCCCGAGGACAGGCCCGGGCCAACAGCGGCATTTACCTCCACCGGCGCTACGAGGTGCAGGTGCTGGACTCCTTCGGGCTGGCCCCCCGGTACAACCACTGCGGGGCGCTTTACCGCTACCGGGCCCCGAGCGTGAACATGTGCCTGCCCCCGTTGCAGTGGCAGACCTATGACATCGTGTTTCGCGCTCCCCGGTGGAGCCGCGATGGGCGCAAGAAACTGACCCCGGCTCGCATTACCGTGCGGCACAACGGGGTGACGATCCACCAGGACTTGGAGCTGGAGCGAAAAACCGGGGCCGGCCGCCCCGAGGGTCCCCAGCCGCTGCCGCTTTGGCTTCAGGATCACGGAGACCAGGTGCGGTTTCGCAACGTGTGGCTGTTGCCGCTTGGGCGACTCGGCGGCAGCATGTAACGGCCGTGCGGCTTGCGCTGCCTGCGCCGGAGCTTCCGCTCCAGAGGTCTTGGGTTTTGGGTCTTGGGTCTTGCGGTGGTGCTTCCGCACCGGTGCGAGAACAAACGTCAACTTGCACAATCAAGAGCCCCCTGCGTAAGCGGGGGGGGAGCAGTATCGGCTTGCGCCGTGCGGCCTGCGTCGTACGCCGGAGCTTCCGCTCCGGTGCAAGAAAACAGATCACAGCGAGCCGGGAGCGTAAGCTCCCGGAGACGATAAGAAAGCGGCGCATGATTACCGTGCTCTCCGTGGGCTTACGCCCACGGCTCGCGGCTGCAAGAACCGGCGCCAGCGGCAATACAACCGCGTGCATGAGCACGCGGTTGATACCGTTTGTGGTCGTTGCTACGGTGGCCAACCGCCGGCTAACGCCCGCGGCTCGCCGGAGAAGCATCGACTCGTTTTTGCTTTGGAAACACTCCGTCTTGTGCTGGCACGCTAAACACGTACCCGGCTAAAGCCGGGGGCTCGCCAAAGCGAGAAAAAACGCCGACTCACACCAAACGGCCAGCCGCGCACCGTCAGCCGACACTTGGCGAGCCGGGAGCGTAAGCTCCCGGAGACGATAAGAAAGCGGCGCATGATTGCCGTGCTCTCCGTGGGCTTACGCCCACGGAGAGCGGCTGCAAGAACCGGCGCCAGCGGCAATACAACCGCGTGCATGAGCACGCGGTTGATACCGTTTGTGGTCATTGCTACGGTGGCCAACCGCCGGCTAACGCCCGCGGCTCGCCGTTTGGTTCGTTGACGCTTGTTGTTGCCCTGGTACAGCAGCATTACCTTATCTTTCCACGCCCGCTTCACTCTTGGGCTGCTGGTAATTCTTGCCGCTGCGGGTGTAAAATGAAGGTCGTTACTTTCCCCCTTTGCAGGAACTCAATCGTCCATGAGCGAACCCACGCCCGATGATCTTCAAGCCGTGGCCCGGCTGGGCGAAGCCTTCGAGCAGATCACCCGCCAGTTGCAGCGAGTGATCGTGGGCCAAAGTCAGGTGATCGAGCAGATTCTGGTGGCCATGTTCGCCCGCGGACACTGCCTGCTGGTGGGTGTGCCGGGGCTGGCCAAAACGCTGTTGATCCGCTCGCTGGCCGAGACGCTCAGCTTGAAGTTCAGCCGCATCCAGTTCACTCCCGACCTGATGCCCTCGGACATCACCGGCACCGAGGTCATCCAGGAGGACCGCAGCACCGGGCAGCGAACGTTCCGCTTCCTGCCCGGCCCGGTGTTCGCCAACATCGTGCTGGCTGACGAGATCAACCGCACGCCGCCCAAGACCCAAGCGGCGCTGCTGGAAGCGATGCAGGAGCACCAGGTCACCGCCGGCGGGCAGCGGCACCGGCTGGAAGAGCCGTTTTTCGTGCTGGCTACGCAGAACCCCATCGAGCAGGAGGGCACCTATCCCCTGCCCGAAGCGCAACTGGACCGCTTCATGTTCCACATCCAGGTGGACTACCCTTCGCGGGAAGAGGAGCTGGAGATCGTGCAGCGGACCACCTCGGACGTGGAGGAGCAGTTGCAACCGACCCTCTCGGCCCAGGAGATTCTGGAGCTTCAGCACATCGTCCGCCGCGTGCCGGTTTCGCCCCATGTGGCCCAGATGGCCGTGGACCTGGTGCGGATGAGCCGCCCGCAAGAACCCCAGGCCCCAGAGTTCGTGCGGCAATATGTCAGTTGGGGGGCCGGTCCTCGGGCCAGCCAGTACCTGGTGTTGGGGGGCAAGGCCCGGGCGGTGCTCCACGGCCGCCGCTACGTCAGCCGCCAGGACGTGCTGGCCGTGGCCCCGCCGGTGCTGCGGCATCGCATCATGCCCAACTTCAACGCCGAGGCCGAGGGCATTCGTTCCGACGACCTGGTACAGCGGCTCATCCAGCAGCTCCCCCAAAGCGAGAGCGAACATGACGGAGAGCTTTCGGAAGTACTGCGACCCACAGACGCTGGCTAGGCTCCAAGGGCTGGAGCTGCGGGCGCGGCACATCATCGAGGGGTATCTGTCCGGGCTGCATCGCAGTCCCTATCACGGGTTTTCCATCGAGTTTGCCGAGCACCGCGAATACGCCCCGGGGGACGACCTGCGCTATGTGGACTGGAAGGTGTTCGGCCGCACCGACAAGGTCTATGTGAAGCAATACGAAGAGGAAACCAACCTCGTCGTCTATCTGCTGCTGGATACCAGCGAGAGCATGAGCTACCAGGGCCAGCAGGCTCCCTGGAGCAAACTGGAGTGCGCCAAGACGGCCGCGGCGGTGCTGGCCTACCTGGTGCTGCGGCAGCGGGACAGCGTGGGCGTGGTCACGTTCGCCGAACAGATGGGGCAGCTGGTTCGGGCAAGCAGCAGCCCCTCGCATCTGAAAACCGTGCTGCACGTGCTGGAGGAGGCCCAGGCCCAGGGCAAAACCCGCGCCGGCCAAACCTTCCACCGCCTGGCCCAGCGAATGCAAAAACGCTCCGTGGTGCTCATCTTCAGCGACCTTTTCGACGATACCCAGGGGGTGCTTCGGGGGTTGAAACACTTGCGCCATCGGCGGCACGACGTGGTGGTGTTCCACGTACTGGACCCGGACGAGCTGGAGTTTCCCTTCCAGCAAACCACGCTGTTTGAAGGCATGGAACAACTGCCCGAGGTGCTCACCGAACCGGCTGCGCTTCGGCGGGCCTACCTGCGGGAGTTCCAGGCGTTTTTGACCCAGCTGCGCCGCGGCTGCCGGGAGAACGCCTTGGAGTACGTGCCGCTACGCACCGATCAGTCGCTGGAGGTAGTGCTGCGTAGCTTCCTGCACGCCCGCATGGCCCGAGCCGGATAGAGCGTGCGGCGTGCGCTGTTGCGCCGTGCGGCTTGCGCTGGGTGCTGCCGCACCAGGCGAGCCGCCGGCTTTTAGCCGGGGGAGGGCTTGGGGGCTTGGAGGCGTGGGGGCTTGGGAGGAACCGGAGCCCCGCACGTCAGTGCGGGGAGAGTGGCGTGCGGCTTGCGACCTCCGCTGTTGCGTACGGTACTTCCGCACTAGATAAGAACAAAGCGTGTGTGTGAGAAACGATGATGAACCTGGCTTTGATTCTTGCAACGGCGAGCCGCCAGCTTCAGCTGGCGGAGAAGATCGACAAACATGAGTTTATCCGGCTCTCCCCGGACTAAAGCCCGGGGCTCGCCGATGAAAAACAAGCGCCGACTCTTGCACCACACAGAGCGTAGTTCCACCCGGTGGCGTATCCCAGCTGGCGTAAAGCAGTAGAATGAAAAAGTAGTGCCCTTGGTTCCCCCGGGCTACGAGGAGTGAAAAAACCGAGCCTCGTTGGTTTTATCGTCCTGGTCGTTCATGTTTATTCCCTGGAGTGCCGCCTTGCAGAACGCAAGCCTCCCCCTGCTGGGCTTCGGCTTCGGCAGCTCGGGGATGCTGTGGTTTTTGCTTGCGGCGGGCATTCCGGTGCTGATCCACCTGTGGAACCGGCGACGTTTCCGCCGCGTGCGTTGGGCGGCCATGGAATACCTGCTGGCGGCCATGCGGCGCAACCGGCGGCGGTTGCTGGTGCACCAGTGGCTGCTGCTGCTGATCCGCATGGGGATCATCGTCTTGCTGGCTCTGGCGGCAGCCGAGCCGTACTTGCAGCGCCTGGTGGGCGATCTTGCCCGACGCAGCCGCACGCTGCACGTGTTCGTGCTGGACAATTCGCTTTCGATGGGGGCGCGCGCCGGCGAAGAGACCGCCTGGCAGCAAGCCCTGGCGGCCATCGAACAGCAAACCGGCACGGCCAGCAGCGGGGACGGCTTTGCCCTGGTGTTGCTGGCTCGCCCGGCCAAGGCGCAGGTGGCCTTGCCGGTGTTCGACTCGGGGGCGTTTCTGCGCCAGGTGCGCTCTTTGCAGCCGGCGGCCACCGAGGCGGATCTGCTGGTGGGCCTGCAGCGGACGCTGGAGGTGATCTCCCAGGCAGGAAAGCAGCGGCCCCGCTTCGACCAGGTCCAGGTGATCTTTTTGACCGACTTGCAACATCGCACCTGGTCGGCTGCTGGGGGAGAGAACCTGCTGCCGCTGTGGAAGCGGCTGGAGGAGCAAGCCACACTGGTGCTGCTGGACGTGGGAGCCCCCGAGGCCCAGAATCTGGCCGTGCTCCAGTGCCAAAGCGATCAGCAGGTGCCGCTGGCAGGGCGGGAAGTTCAGCTGCAGGTGCGTTTGCGCAACTACGGCACCCAGGATCGCCAACAAGTTCCCTTGCGTGTGCTGGTGGACGGGGTGGCCGTGGCCACCCAGCAGGTCGATCTGCCCGCGGGCGAAGAGGTGAACGTGCCGGGGCTGCGGCACACGTTTCCCGACCCGGGCGAGCACCTGGTGGAAATTCGGCTGGGCCAGGACGATCTGCCGGGGGACAACCGCCGCTTTCTGGTGCTGCCGGTGCGGGAACAGTGGCGCGTGCTTTGCATCGACGGCCGGCCGGGCAGCCGCCCCTACGAGGGAGCCACCGACTACCTGGTGGCCGCCCTGGAGAGCCAGCCGGGGGGAGGCCCTCCGCCGGTGCAGGTGGAAGTGGCCCCGGAAACCGCGCTGACGGATCGCCCGCTGGCCCCTTACGACGTCGTCTTCCTGTGTAACGTGGCTCAGTTTACCCGCCAGGAGGCCCGCCTGCTCTCCGAGTACGTCCAAGGCGGCGGGGGGCTGGTTATTTTCCTGGGCGACCAGGTGCAGGTGGAAAACTACAACGAAACCCTCTACCGGGAAGCCGACTGGCCGGGTCGGCTGCTGCCGGGAAAACTGGACGGCGTGGGGCAGGTGCAGGCCCCTTCCAGCGGATTCGTGCTGGACCCGCTGGAGTACCGGCACCCGATCCTGCGACCCTTCCAGGACAACGAGGACGTGGGGCTGCTCAGCTCGCCCATCTATCGCTACATCCGCTTGCAGTTGCCCGAGGATAGCACCGCCCGCGTGGCCCTGGCTTTTGCCTCGGGGGACCCGTTGATCGTGGAAGAGCGCCGCGGCTGGGGCGAAGTGGTGCTGGTGACCACCAGCGCCGAGCCGGGTCCCAGCCAGCAGCCCTGGAACCTGATGCCCATGCTGCAAAACTACCTGCCGCTGGTGCGGCAGATCGCCGCCACGGCCATCTCCGGCACCGCGCAGCGGCGGAACCTGTCCGTGGGCCAGCCGCTGGAGCTGCCCGCGGCCGTGGCCATGCGGCACCGCAGCTTCCAGGTGCGGTTGCCCGACGGGCGGGAACTGGCCCGGGCCGTCCAGTCCGGCGGCGGAAAGGCCCTGTGGTCGTTCGATCAGACCTGGCAAGCGGGTCTTTACGAGGTGCTTACCGCCCCGGATGAGCCTCCCTGGCGGTTCGCCGTGAACCTGGATGCCGCCGAGGGGGACTTGCGTCGCATCAGCCCGAATCGCCTCCAGGAAGAGGTGCTGGCCGGCGTGCGGTTGCACTTCTCGGTGGCGGACACCGCCCCTACCCAGGGTCAACCGGGCAGCGGCCAGCGGCAAGGGCTGCAAGGCTGGCTGCTCTGGGGAGCATTGTTCCTGTTTTGTGGAGAATTGGTGCTGTTGTGGTACTGGGCCGGCAAGAGCCGCTAGTGGGCTGGGAAGTGCCCGCGTGGCTGCAGCGGTGGCTGGAACCCGATTCCGCCGCGGCTGGCCAGGGTACGCGCTGGAGCTGGGATGCAGCCTGGCCGCTGCCCCCGTGGCTTTCGCTGCTGCTGGTGGTAGTGCTGCTGGGGCTGATCGTGGTTTCCTACTTGCGGCAGCGGCGGGCCTGGGGCTCCCGAGGCACCTGGGGGCCGATGCTGCTGCGGATGGCCGCCCTGGGGGTGCTGCTGTTCATGGTGGCCCAAGTGGTGCTTTCCCGCACGCGCACCGGATTGCCTTACCTGGTGGTGCTGCTGGACGACTCGGCCAGCATGCAGTTTGCCGACAAGCAACTCTCCCCCCAGCAGCAGTCGCAACTGGCCGCCTTGGTGCAAACCCTGGGCGAAGGCCAGAAGGAGCCGACCCGGTTTCGCGTGGGCCAGGCCTTGCTGCTCAAGGACCGGGGCTGGTTTTTCCGCTGGGCCGCCCGGCACTACAAGTTGCGGCTCTACCGCGTGGCCGCAGCCGCCCGGCTGCTGGAACTGGACGACGATCCGCAAAACACCATCCGCCCCTTGCAGGCCCGTGGGAACGCCTCGCGCCTGGGCGACGGGCTGCTGACGGTGCTGGAGCAATTGCGAGGCAACCCGCCGGCGGCCGTGGTGTTTTTGACCGACGGTATCGTCACCCAAGGAGCCCCACTGGAAGAAGCCGCCGCAGCGGCCCGGGCCCAAGGCGTGCCGCTTTTTATCGTGGGCCTGGGCAGCGAGTCCCCGGTGCGCAACCTGGCCGTAAGCGACCTGCTGGTGGATGACGTGGTGTTCCGCGACGACGTGGTCAACTTCCAGTTCCGGCTCACGGCGCAAGGCTACGCCGGGCGGCAGGTGCGACTGATGCTGCGCGACGCGGATCGGGACGCCGTGCTGGCCGAAACCACCGTCACCGCTCCCGAGGACGATGAACCCAAGCGGTGCCAGATCACCTACCGCCCGCCCCAGCAGGGGCGGTTCCGCTTCCAGGTGCGGGTGGTGCCGCTGGAAGACGAGCAGACCACCAGCGACAACCAGGTCAGCCGCGTGGTGACGGTGCGCGACGAAAAAATCAAAGTGCTGCTGGTGGCCGGGTATCCCAACTTCGAGTTCCGGCACCTGAAAACCATGCTGGAACGCGACACCACGGTGCAACTGCACACCGTGCTGCAAGAGGCCGACTGGGAATACGCCCAAATCGACAAAACGGCCCTGCCCACCGTACCCCTGGGGCGCGAGGAGCTGTTTGCCTACGACGTAATCCTCTACGGAGATGTAAACCCCCAGGAGATACCCGCCAGCACGCTGGAGCTGTTGCGGGAGTTCGTGGTAGTCCGCGGAGGTGGGATGATCTTCCTTGCCGGCCCCCGCTTTATGCCGGTGGAGTACCGCGGCACTCCCCTGGAGGAGTTGCTGCCGGTGGACTTGCTGGAGGTGCGGGTGCCGGAACCGGACCGGCCGCTGGCCCAGCCGTGGCGACCCCAACTGACGGACCTGGGCCGGGGAAGCCCTTTTATGCAACTGGGCGATTCTCCCCAACAGACGCAGATGCTCTGGTCGCGTCTGGCCCCGCTGTACTGGTACCTGCAAGTGGACCGTCTCAAACCGGCCGCCCGGGCCCTTGCCGTGCACCCGGTGCGGCGCACGGCCGACGGGGCTCCCATGCCGGTGGTGTGCTTGCAGTTTGTGGGCGCGGGCCGGGTGCTGTTTCACGGCACGGACGAGACCTGGCGGTGGCGTTTCCGCCTGGGCGATGTGCTGTTTGCCCGCTACTGGGTGCAGGCCATTCGCTACCTGAGCCGCTCCAAGTTGCAGGACGAGCAGTTGGGGGCCGAGCTGACCGTGGCCCGGCGGCGGTTCCGCCTGGGCGAGTCGATCCAGTTCCGTGTGCGTTTTCTCAACCGGCCTCAGGAAGCAGTCAGCGAAGTGGTGGTGATGGTGCAGCAGGAAGGCGGTCCTTCCCACCGCGTGGTGCTGGCCCCCCATCGAAATGTCCCCGGGGTGTACGAGGGAGGGCCGGGCCCTCTCCCCCCGGGCAACTACCGGGCGTGGATCGTCTCCCCGGTGCTGGGAAAAGAGCGGGAGCCGGTGCAGTTCCAAGTGCAGCCCCCGCCGGGAGAACGCGACCAGCTCAAGTGCGACTTCCGCCTGCTGGCCCGCGTGGCCCGTAGCACCGGCGGCTCCCTGCTCTGGCCCGACCAGTTCGACCGCCTGCAAGAGCTGCTGCCGCGAGGCCGCCAGGTGGCCCTGGATCCCCTGCCCCCGCTCTCGCTGTGGAATCACTGGCTGTTGATGTTGCTGGCCCTGGGGCTGCTGGGGGCCGAGTGGGTGTGGCGCAAGTGGCAGGGATTGCCGTAGTTTGGAACGGAGACCGTGAAATCGACAATTGCAGGGGCAATTTGCCGACCGAAACGGTACAATGAAACCGGTTGTCGCCCCCATGGTTGAGAATCGCCGATGACGCACCCGATCGTCGAACGATTACAGCACTTGGGCCGGCAGGCCCTGCGAGCGTTGTGGGTGCGGGCCCTGTGCCGCGTGCTGGCCCTGGTGCTGGCTGTGGCCCTGCTGCTGGGCCTGCTGGACTATGGCTTGCGGTTGCGCGACCCGGGCCTGCGCTGGCTGTTTTCGCTGGCTTTTTGGGGAGCTGCCGCCTGGGCGTGGTGGCGTTGGATCCGCCCGCTGTGGAAGCTGCGAGCCGACCCGCTGACCGTGGCCCGGTTCGTGGAACACCACTACCCGGAACTGAACGACCAGTTGGCTTCCACGGTGGCGTTTTTGCAGCAGGCCGAAGACGATCCCCTGGCCGGCTCGCCTCAGTTGCGGCGGGTGGTGATCCACGAGATGGAGTCCCGGTTCCGCCATCTGGAACTTCATCGCGTGCTGCAGCTGCGCCGGGTGGGGGCGTGGCT
>JALSGI010000433.1 GCA_026982835.1 Planctomycetota bacterium
CCACGGCTCGCAGCGGCAAGAACCAGCGCCAGCGGCAAAACCACCGCGTGCTCACGCACGCGGCTCGCCGGAGCTGCCGCTCCGCCGCAAGAAAAGCACTAAAACGGCGAGCCGGGAGCGTCAGCTCCCGGAGACGATAAGAAAGCGGCGCATGATTACCCTGCTCTCCGTGGGCTTACGCCCACGGCTCGCAGCGGCAAGAACCAGCGCCAGCGGCAAAACCACCGCAAGCTCACGCACGCGGCTCGCCGGTGCAAGAACAAACCTCCTCGACAAAAGCCACCCGATGCTCACGTAGCGGCTGGCCACCGCGCTTCGCGTACGAACCCTCGCCCCCAGCGGGCGTTTGTGGATAATAATAGAGAAGCAGTAGCGTCTCGGTTTTTCTGTCCCAACAGCTGCCCGCCACATGTCCGAGCAACCCTCTGGTTCCCCCGAAACACCGCCTGCGGCAGCAGCGGCTCCCGAGTCCCCGTTGCTGGTGCGCTACAGTCGCCGGGCGATGGCCTGCGAGTTTGCCGTGCTGCTGGACCCGGTGCGCTACCCGCACGGGGCGGCAGCCGCCCTGGCCGCCCTGAACGAAGTGGATCGCCTGGAGGAACTGCTTACCGTCTTTCGGCCCGAAAGCCAGATCAGCCGAATCAACGTCCTGGGGTACCAGCAGCCGGTGGCGGTGGAGCCGGAGGTGATGGAAGTGCTGCTGCTCTCCAAGCGCCTGTGGGAGCAGACGCAAGGGGCATTCGACATCACCACCGGGGCACTGAGCAAGGCGTGGGGATTTTTCCGCCGCCAGGGCCGGATGCCGCAAGCGGCCCAACTGCAAGCGGCCCTGGACCGTACCGGCTCCCACCACCTGCACCTGGACCCCGACAGCGGCACCGTGCGGCTGGCCGTGCCCGGGGTGGAGCTGAACCTGGGCAGCATCGGCAAGGGTTATGCGTTGGATCGGGCCGCGGTGAAGCTCGTGGAGGCCGGGGTGCAAGATTTTTTGTTTCACGGTGGCCGCAGCAGCGTGCTGGCCCGTGGGAGCCAGGACCCCCGCGACCCGCAGCAAGGCTTCTGGATCGGGATTGCCCACCCCTTGCAGCCGGATCGTCGCCTGGCCCGGGTGCGGCTGCGCGATGCGGCGCTAGGGACCTCCGGCTGCGGCACGCAGTTTTTCCATCACCAGGGGCGGCGCTGGGCCCACGTGATCGATCCCCGCAGCGGAGAACCGGTGCAAGGGGTGTTCAGCGTCACGGTGCGAGCTCCCACGGCGGCGCTGGCCGACGGGCTGGCCACCGCCTTTTTCGTCCTTGGCCCGGAACAAGCCCGAGCGTTCTGCCGCCGGCGGTCGGAGCTGGCCCTGTTCATGCTGGTCCAGGGGCGCGGGCAAAGCTATCGCATCGTTCGGGAAAACTGGCCCGAAGAAGACCTCCGGCTCCAGGAGCCGTTTGATCGCTGGGTGGTCCGGGAGGCGGAGTAGGAGCCCGGGAGAGGCGAAGCGGTGTTTTCGGTGTGCACCGCTTCGGGCAGGGGGAAGTGGCATGCTGGCTCAATCTTCCTCTTCCTTGAGCAGTCCCAGCCGCTTGAGCCACTGGCGGGTTTTGCTCAAGGTGTTCTGGGCGGCGGCGGCCCGGGCCGATTCGCTCATCTTTTCCAGCTGCAGCAGCTTTTGTTGCAGTTCGTGGAGCTTGTCGTCGATTTCGGTTTTTTGCCGGGCCAGCTTGGCTCGTTCCAGCGACAGCTCCACCTCGGCCTGGCGGAGCTTCTCTTTCCACTGCTCTTGCAGGGCCTTGAGGTTTTCCCGTTCCTGGCGGACGATCTCGTCCTTGTCCAGCAGTTCGGCCACGGCCGCTGCGCCCAGGGCCATCCCTTCCCAGGTGGAGCTTTGCTCGTCGAGGACTTTTTTCAGTTCGGCGATTTCGCGCTCTTTTTCGGCGAGGATGCGATCCGTCCGCTGGATCACCTCTTCGATCTGGAGGCGTTGCTGGGCCTCCTGGGGATCGTCCTCGTCGAAGTCCGCTTCCAGGGCAGCCAGGAGCTGTTGTTTCTGGCGTTCCCAGTCCAGGTTGGCCTCGTCGCCCCAGTTGGAGTTCTGTTGGCCGGCCTGGTCGATCCGGGCTTGCAGCTCCTGGACCCGAGCCTGCTCGGCCCTCAAGTCCTCCAGGGCCATCTGATAGCGGCGGCGGAGGTCCTCCAGCTCCTGCTGTGTTTGCGGCTCGGCAGCGGCCCCCTGGGCGGCTTCCAGCTGTTGTTGAAGCTCTCGGCACTGCTGTTCCCAGCGGGCGTTTTCCTGCTGCAGTTGCTGCACCTGCCGGGTCAGCTCGGCGATGGCCGCTTCGGCCTGCTGGAGTCGTTCTCGTGCGGCGGGGTCTTCCGCGGAAGCGGCTGCCGGAGGCTTTTGAGCGAGTCGTTCCAGCAGCCAGTGGCGGCGTTTCCACAGCCGGCGGGCCAGCCGGGAGCGTTGGCGTGCCAGGCGCTGCTGCTGTTGTTGAAGCTCGCGCCGCAGCTGCTGAAGCTCTTCCTGCTTGGCGGCCGCTTCTTGTTGAGAGTGTTGCAGTGCCCGAAAAAGCTGCTCCAGTTCGTGCGTCAGGGCTTCCTCCAGCGAGGCGAGCTGTGCCTGGTATTGCCGCCCCTCCTCCTGCAAGGCCTTGCGACTTTGCTCCAGCTGCGCGAAGAAGTCCTCGGGAGCAGGAACTCCTGGGGACGGGGAACGGGAAACCGGCGAGTTGCTCATCTTCGCTTG
>JALSGI010000434.1 GCA_026982835.1 Planctomycetota bacterium
TGTCCGGCACGGTTCGTCACACGGTCGGTGATGGAGAACCCGGCCTGCCCCCACTCCAGGTGCAGCGTGGACTCTAGCTCCAAATGCCCGCCAAAAAGCCGCCCCTGCCGCACGCGGCCCGTAAGGGTTATTCCCTTGCCATCGACGGCCAGTTCCAGGTAGTGGGCCGGCAGGTTGGCCACCTGCCCGTGCAGCGGCCAGAGCAGTTCCCCTCGCTTGCCGAAGACCGGGGCGCCCATGCTGGCCATGCCGCAGCGCACCAGCCACTCGTCGAATCCTTCCAGCCAGCCAATGCCGCCAGGTTCCCACAGGGGGACCCAGGCCGGATGCACCGGGCCGTCGGCCACCGGGCTTTGCCAGCCCAGGGCAACTCCCGCAGCCTGGCCGCGCCAGATGCCCAGTCCGCGGGTGGGCAGCACCACCAGCTGGCAAATGCCGTTGTTCAGCTCCAGCGCCTGCACCCCGTCGCGCCGCCCCCCCTGGAGCCGACGGAGCCGGATGGCTGCCTGTTCCAGGGATTCGGCCGGCCTGTCGGCCGCTTCGGCCAACGGGCCCGCAGCCAGGCTCAGTTCCGGCAGAGAAACATCCCGGGCAGCATCCAGCAGAATCCAGCGTTTGGCAGGCATGGGAAGGGTCCTTGGGGCAACGGGCTTTATTGGGGCGGAACGAAAACCACCTGGTCCGTGGGATCAGAATACCCGATCCGGCCGGAGAAAAAAGCCGCCGAGCCTCGCCTCCGAAAGGGGACACGTTCATCCCGGGAAACATCGCCCCCGAAACGGCCTGGCCGGCGAAACGCCCTACGGGGTTACTGTTTTACCCCCCGGAACAAGGCTCCCCCCAGGACGATGGGGAAAAAGATGCGCTGGCCCTGGGGCGTTTGGACGATCCGATGGCCCATCACCATCCCCAACACCAGCAAGTGGTCTTCGGGTTGCGCAGCCTTGGGGGAGAGGACGTACAGCACTCTGTTGCGCGATCCCTGGACTCGGCAAGTCAGCTCGTAAACTTCGCCCGACTGGCGTACGCGGAGCACCTGCACGAAGCAGAACAGCCCCTCGCGCTGGCCGCCCACCCGGCCCAAGGGAGCCAAGGCAAAATGGCAAATACGCCGCCGCTGCTGCAGCGGCCAGCGGACCTGGGCCAGTTTCTGCTGGATCTGCTGAAACCCTTGCCGGAACCGCTGCCGAGAGGCCATGTCCAGGTCCTCGTCGTGGGAAAGGGCGTACAGGGCCGTGGCTAACATGGCAATCTCCTGCAACACCTCGTACTGCTGGGGCGTGGTGGGATGCCACCGGAACGACTCGGCCCTGCCGATCAGCTCTTGCATCGCTCCGGCAGTCAGTTGGGCAAAGCGGAGCAGGGCCTGGCGTTTTGTGTCCTGGCGGTACTTCTGCAACGGCTCGACCTGGGGGAATCGCTTCTGTTGCACGGTCATCCGCAGGAAATCCACGTGGATGGCAAATCCCCCGGTCAATCGCCGGTCGATCCAACTGTTGATGCCGATCACCTCACCTCGGCTGTTGAACAAGGGCCCGCCGCTGTTGCCCGGCTCGATGTCCGCGTCGTGCAGAATCCAGCGGTGATTGGGCGGGGTGCTGCCGTGGGTACGGCGTTGGCGCACCGACTCTCGCACCTCCTCCGGAAGCCGGTCCGTGGTGGTTACGCTGTTGACGATCCCCCGGGTGACGCGGAACTCGTACCCGTGCGGGTGCCCGATGGCAAACACGGCACTGCCGGCCTTGGGATTGCGATCGTTGGACAGGCGCACCACGCGAAGATTCGACGGGGTGCGGCCCAATTGCACCACGGCCAGGTCCGCCTCCCGCCACAAGGCCACGTAACCCTGAATGGGAAAGCGATTGCCGTCGGCAAAGACAGCCTCGGCCCGCACCGCCTCTTCCAGCACGTGATAGTTGGTGGCCACCCACCCACGGCGGTCGAAGACGAATCCGGACCCCAGCCCGATCACGTCCCCCTGCTCGTCGAACACTTCGATCTTGACCACGCCGGGCTTGACGTGCTCCACCACATCGGCCAGGGAAGCGTTGGGGGGCAACTCCGATGGCTGGGAAGTGGTGTTAGTAGAACCACCGGCAGAAGACCCAGGAGGCGTTGCCGGAGTGCTGGGTCCCCCGCTCCCAGGTGCAGGCTGTGGCGAAAAACCTCCGCCGGAAGGGGTAGGTCCCGACGGAGCACTTCCCCCACCGGGTACCGACGGCCCCGAACTCCCGCCCGAGGGAGTACCAACGTCGGTCGTGGTGACGGTGGTCCTCCCCCCGTCGGAGGAACCACTGCTGATGGAAAGGACGATGATACCCACCAGCATCAGCAGTCCGGCCAGCACCCCTCCGCCCACGGCAATCCAGACCCATACCGGGGTTCCAGAGGAGGGGCGGGCCCTGCCGGCTGCCGGAGCCATGGCGGGGTATCCGGGCGCCACGCCCGGGTAGGCCCCGGCGGGTCCCGCCGCTGGAACCGCAGCCATCGGCGGAGAACCTCCCGGCACGGCCGCTCCCGGGGCCATGCCCGCTGCCGGCACGGCCGGTCCCATCCCCGGCGTGGCAGGCCCCAACGCAGGCCCCGATGCGGCAGGTCCCAGCTGCTGCTCTAGCTCATCCAGAGCACTGTACAGTGCCGAGGCCGAAGCGCTTTGCGAGCCGGATCGCTTGGAGGGCGAGGAAGCCTTGGGAGAGGGCTTTTGAGGCACTTGCACCACCCCCCC
>JALSGI010000435.1 GCA_026982835.1 Planctomycetota bacterium
CCTCGGTCCGCCGGGACGAGCAGAACCGGCTGTGGATCAACCCCGGCGAGCTGAGCGGCTGGACTTACGGCGATCCCACGCTGGCCCTGCTGGATACCGACCAGGAGACGGTGGAGATCTACCACCTGGGCAACGGGCAGGTGGAGCGTTTTCCCTACCGGCGGCTTTCGCTGGCCGGGTAGGAGGTGCGGCTTTTCTTTTTTGGCGAAACTCTCCGCCCCCTTGTGGTGTTAAACCCCTAGAACCGTGGGGCCGGAGTCGGGCCGTGCGCCGTCAGGCCATGGCCGCGACTGGCCGGACCCCGCATCGGCGCCCATGTGCGTCGAGTGAAGCGGGTGGCTGGATTGGCGGTGAGTCCAGTCACCCCATTTTTTTCGGCTTGCGCCATGCGGCTTGCGCCGTGCGCCGTTGCGCCGGTGCTTCCGCACCAGGCGAGCCCCGAGCTTCAGCTCGGGGAGGGCGTGGAGGCTTGGGGGCTTGGAGGCTTGGAGGCGCGGTGAGCCGCGGGCGTAGTACGTGTTTAGCGTGCCAGCACAAAACAGAGCGTTTCCAAGCAAAAACGAATCGATACTTCTCCGGCGAGCCGCGTGCGTCAGCACGCGGTTGTATTGGCGCTGGTTCTTGCAGCCGCGAGCCGTGGGCGTAAGCCCACGGAGAGCATGGCAATCATGCGCCGCTTTCTTATCGTCTCCGGGAGCTTACGCTCCCGGCTCGCTGGTTGTGAGAAAAAACGCTTCTTCTCGCCTGGCACGGATGCGTCGAATCAAACAATCTGCTAGCTGGCTAAACACGTACCGGGCGTAAGTCCACGGAGGAGCCCAAGAGCCCCCCGCGTAAGCGGGGGACGGCACGGCCGTCGGCCACTGGGTGCTTACGCACCGTTGCAAGAACGAACATTGACTCGCTCAACCCAAGAGAACAAGACCGCCGCCTCCAAAAAACAGCGCACCGCTTCGCACCGCCTGCGGTCGGAGTAGAATAAACCCCAGGCACGTTTTTTCGATCCGCGTTTTGCTTGCTCGTGGGAAAAGGTCCGCCGTGCAATGGAAGTAACACTGGATTACGGCCGCACGGGGCTGAAGGTTCGCCTGCCGGAGCGCAACGTGGTCAAAACCCTGCGGTACAAAGAGGCCCCGCCGCTGGAAGACCCGGAAAAAGCGCTGCGCCAGGTGCTGGAAAACCCCACCGGCACTCCGCCCTTGGCCCAACTGGCCCGCGGCCGAAAAAACGCTTGCGTGGTCATCTGCGATGTGACCCGGCCTGTGCCCAACCGGCTCATCCTGGGCCAGGTGCTCTCCACGCTGGAAGAGGCCGGCATCCCCCGCCAGCAGATCCTCATCCTCGTGGCCACCGGACTGCATCGGGAAACCACTCGCCAAGAGCTGCTGGAGATGGTCGGGCCGGAAATCCTGCAAAACTATCGTATCGAAAACCACCACGGCACCCGCCTGGAAGAGCACACCTACCTGGGCGACAGTCCCCGCGGGGTGCCCATCTGGATCGACACCCGCTACGTCCAGGCCGATTTGAAGATCACCACCGGGTTGATCGAGCCGCACCTGATGGCCGGGTACTCCGGCGGCCGGAAGGTCATCTGCCCCGGCCTGGCCGCCCTGGAAACCGTCAAAGCGTGGCACAGCCCCCGGTTCCTCGAACATCCCAAGGCCGACTGCGGCCACCTGGAAGGCAACCCGGTGCACGAGGAGAACACCTGGATCGCCCAGCGGGCCGGGTGCGACTTCATCGTCAACGCCGTGATGGACGACCAGCGGCGCCCCTTGCAGTTCGTGGCCGGGGACATGATCCGGGCCTTCGAGCAGGGGGTGCGGTTCGTGGCCCAGGTGGTCCGCGACACCGTGCCCGAGCCGGTCGATGTGGTGGTGACCAGCTCGGCCGGCTACCCGCTGGATACGACCTTCTACCAGGCCATCAAGGGGCTGACCGGGGCGCTGCCCATCGTCAAGCAGGGGGGGACGATCATCCTGGCGGCCAGCTTGTCCGAGGGGGTAGGCAGTGCGGAGTTCCAGCGGCTGTTCCAGGAAAACCCCTCGCTGGAGGTGTTCATGGAGCGGATTCTGGGCCGGGACTACTTCGTGCTGGACCAGTGGCAGTTGGAGGAGCTGGCCAAGGTGCGGCGCAAGGCACGGGTGAAGGTGGTCAGCGACGGGCTGCCTGCCGAGACGATCCAAAGCTTGTTCGTCGAGGCGGCCCCCAGCGTGGAAGCGGCCCTGGAGGACTGCCTCCAGCAATACGGCCCCGAGGCCACCGTGGCCGTGATCCCCAAGGGCCCTTACGTGCTGGCCCAGGTGGGCTAGGGCGGCTTGCGCCGGTGCTTCCGCTCCGGAGGCCTTGAGTCGTGGGTCTTGGGTCATGCGGTGGTGCTGCCGCACCGGGGTGAGAACAAACGTCAACTTGCACAACCAAGAGCCCCCCGCGTTAGCGGGGGGAGAAACAGTATCGGCTTGCGCCGTGCGGCTTGCGCCGGAGCTGCCGCTCCGAAGTGAGAACAAACGCTAATTCTTGCAACCGGCGAGCCGCCGGCGTCAGCCGGCGGTTGATGAAACGGGCAACCACTGTGGAAACAACCGCATGCTCACGCATGCGGCTCGCCGACAACCAACAACACTTCACCGCGAGCCGGGAGCGTCAGCTCCCGGAGCAAAAGTGCAAAGAGGCGTTTTTTCTTGGCTCTCCCCGGGCTAAAGCCCAGGGCTCGCCAAGG
>JALSGI010000436.1 GCA_026982835.1 Planctomycetota bacterium
ACTGTACCTGGAACTGCTCCAGCTGGCCTCGTCCACCTCGCAGCTTCAGCAAGTGGAAAAGGATCGCTGGGCACAGCAGGGCGTGTGGGTCGTTTCCCAGCTGCGCCGGCTCAGCCAAAAGCTGTCCCCGGCGCAGCAAAACCGCCTGAGAAAGCAGCTTGACCGCTACGTGCAGCAGTACCGGGGCGATCCGGAGCGGCTGGCTGCGGTGTTGGAGCTTTTGGGCCAGCCGGAGCAGCTCCACCAGCTGCGCCGCCGGTGGCTGGAACACGCCCCGGCCACCACCGCCGCCCAACGCCTCCGCCGAGACTATCACCTGCTGCGGCTGAGCCAGGCCGACGACCCCCGCCTGGCCGGCTGGGCCACCGCCACCTTGGCCCAGGAGTACCGCCGCCTGGGACTCACCGACGAGGCGGCCTGGTGCTACGAGCAGTTGCAGCAGCGCTTTGCCGAAGTGGAGTGCCTGGGGGGCAAAACCGGAAAGCAACTGGTCCAGCAGCTTCAGCCCGAGGAGGCCGTCTATCGCCGCTTGCACTGGAACGGCTGGCCCGACCGGGCACTGAAACTGCGGCGCAAGCTGCTCCATCCCCAGGGTCAGCGCGGCGAAAAGCAGCGGGAATACGCCTTCGGCCCGCTGGAGGTCGTCTCGCAGGAGCCGTGGGCCAGGCTGGTTCGTTGCCAGGTGGAGTGGGGGCCGGGCCAGCGGCTGGTGGCACGCAACCGCTTCGGCCGCGTGTTGTGGGCAGCCCAGCTGGTCCACCCGCAAACGCGCCAGGTGCTGCGCACTTACCCGGGCACGGTGGCGGCCCTGGGCGGGCATGTGCTGGTGCTGCCCACGGCCGATTACCTGGTGGCCATCGACACGATGGGCAGCCAGGTGGAACCCCCCGGGCAGATCCTCTGGATGCACCCGTTTTCCACGCCCAACTCCCTGGTGCAGACCCAGCTGTACGTGGCCGAAACCAACTACCCCTGGGGGCAGCCGTTGCGGGTGTTTCGGTTTCGCGGCTTTGCAGATTCCGTCGTGCAGCGGGCGGTGGTGTCGGGCAATCGCGTCTTCTTCCAGCAGGACGATGCCGTGGTGGCCCTGGACCTGTTCACTGGGCGGCCGCTGTGGAAACGCAAGGGGTTCTACCCGGGACGCAGTCTTTTTGCCGATTCGCAGCACTTGCTGGTGGGTCCGACCCCCTATCCGAAGAAGCGACTCCTGCTCCTGGATGCTAGAGATGGTTCGATGATCGATCCAAACGGCCTGGAGCCGGAGTGCTCTTTAGATTCCGTGCGGGGGATGGCCGGCATCCGGTGGACACTGCCGGCCGGGAAGACCGAAGTGAGCCGCATTCACTTGATCACGAGACAAGTGCTCTGGAAACGACAATTCCCGCCGCATACGGTCTTCTGCTTCCGCTGGCCCTACATGGCCGCCGTGGATCCTCAGCGGAACCTGACCCTCTGGGACGTGGAGACCGGCAAGTTGATCTTGAAACAGGCCCTTCCCCTGCCGCGAGGAACGAATATCTGGCAGATCGACCTGTTTGAGCACGTCGATGCTTGGATCCTGGTGGTGGAACCCTATGGTAAGGACCGCGACGACCGGCAAAAACTGCAACAGCTTCGCAACGGCCAAGCCCATCTCATCGGGCGGCAAATCCTGCGAGGGCAGCTTGTGGTGCTGGACCGCCAGACGGGCCGCCTACGCTGGTGGCGCCCCGTAGAAAACCTGTTCCTGGCCCCCTACCAGGCCCCGGATCACCCCCTGCTGGTGCTGGGCAACTCGCTGATTGTGCGCCGCCGCGTGGGGCCGGGGAGGGTGCAGTTGCAGATGATCAGCGACTTCTACTTCCTGGACAAGCGGACTGGCAAATTGCTTTGGGACGTGCGGGTGAACAACCGCCGCAATCCCTGGTTCGACCTGGCCGACATGGCCAACCCGCTGGCCCGGACCATCCGCTGGCGCAACGCCCTGGTGACCACCACGTGGGAGTTCGATCCCCAGGAACTGCCCCCCAAGGGAGAAACCACGCCGCTGGCCCCACGGACCGAAGAGCCCCAGCAACAAAACCCGCCGCCGGGGCCTGGCCCAAACTCGCTGCCACCCCGCCCCGGTGCAACTCCCCGGGCGCACGCCGCAAGCCGTTCTCCCCGCACTCACGTGCGGGGCTCCTCCGCCGACTAAAGTCGGCGGCTCGCCGGTCAACCGCGGGCTTACGCCCGCGGTTCGCCAAGCCCCCAAGCCCCCACGCCTCCACGCCCCCACGCCTCCCCCGGGCTGAAGCCGGGTACGTGTCGTGCCAGTACAAGACAGAGCGTTTCCAAGCAAAAACGAGTCGCTTCTTCTCCGGCGAGCCACGTGCGTCTCAGCACGCGGTTGGTTTGAACCGTGTCGGCGGTTGCTCCTGCTTGACGCAACCGGGAGCTCGTGCTCCCGGCTCGCCGTTGCTCCGCCGGCTGACGCCGGCGGCTCGCCGATTCGAGAATTAGCCCCAACTTCCCCCGGCCGGTTCAACGCAACTGCCCGGTAACACAAAAGTTCCTGCAAAAGAAACTGCAAAATGTAGTCATGTATTTTACGTAGATTACCCCTTGACAGGCGGCCATAATCCGATACAATGTCGGCATGTACATCGCCAAAATACCCAACCGAAACTCCCGGCCAGCCTACCTGCTTCGCGAAAGCTACCGCGAAGGCGGAAAAGTCAAAAACCGCACCCTGGCCAACTT
>JALSGI010000437.1 GCA_026982835.1 Planctomycetota bacterium
CCCCTTGATGCGGCTCAGGGCCTTGCGCACCGTGTTGAGCTGGCGGATGTTGGCCCCCGCCGCACTCAAAAACCGCGTCACGGCCAGCTTGTCTTCCAGGGAGATATCCGGCACGGGGGCCGGCAAAAGCGCACTGGCCCCGCCGGAAAGCAACACCAGCACCAGATCCTCTTCCCCGGCCGAGGCGACCAGCTCCAGGATGCGCTGCGTCCCTTGGGCCGCCTGGGGAGTAGGCTCGTTCACCCCCGGGGGCCGGGCCGGATGCAGGTGCACGGCCCGGGTGGGCAGCAGGCAATCCTGTGGCACGTTGACCCAGCCGGTGGTGCGCTCAAGCAGCTCTTCGGGCAGCAGCCCCTCCAGCGCCGCGGCCATCGCGGCCGAAGCCTTGCCTCCGCCCACGACGATCAGCCGCCCGAGTTCTTCCAGCGGGAACCGCAACGCCCCCACCCGCAGCACCCGGCCCCGAAGCGAAACCACCTGCGGGAGGAGCCGGCGGGGATGGACCGCTTCCACCCCGGCCTGCCAGATGGCCAGGGCGTGCTCTTGCAACAGCGACGGGAGAACCGGCTCGTTCATCTAGGGCTTGTCCGAAAAATTCACGGAAAAGATCACTTTCAACTTGTCCGGCGCCGGGAGATTCTGTTGTGGGTCGGCTTGCCTTGGGGAAGCACGAGGGTACGGCGAGCCCCCGGCTTTAGCCGGGGAAGAGCCGTGACTTGTTTCCCACTCGGTTTGTCCTGGATTTTTCGGACAGGCTCTCATCCTTGGCGAACTCGTAACAGGGATTGCCACTGGTGGGGCTGTTCCAGGGTGAAATGCGTCATCGTGTTGGCACTGGCCGCGGCCAGCACCAGCGCGGCCAGGTACTGCTTGCCTTGGTAGTCACAGCGTCCGGCGGCAATACACCACACGGAGCCTTTGCCCCGGTCGCCGGGCAGGGGCGTATTGGCAAACACCGCCTGGGTAAAGCCGCGGGTGGAAAGCTGGGCGGGCCAGGTGAGCACCTGAGGCCGGTCGCGGTGGTAAACCGCGCCCAGTCCCGGCACCACTTCCTCCAGCACCTGGCCGATGATCTCCACCGCGGGAGCCGGCGCCAGGCGGCCCGCCCCGGCCACGATCACCGCTGCCACGCGCACCGGCACCCCCTGGCACTCCAGCACCGGCGGTTCGGCCGCAGGGCCGCTGGGGTCCAGTTGGTTCACATCCACGCGGGGCAGTTCGGGCTCGGGGGGCGGGGCCGGTTTCTTGCGCCGCAGCCACAAAAAACCCAGCACCAGCAACACCACCAGCACGGCCGCCGCCGGCAGGACCAGTCCCAGGGCCGAATCGGTGATCTCCTGTTGAGCCAGCAGCAGGGGAAAAACGGTCTTGCACATGGAACGATTCCTTGGCCACGAGCCGTATGGGCAGTTAGCCGGGTCCGCGTCGGGCCAGCGTGCCGTTGACCACCAACGCGGCCAGCAGCACCACGCCCATCAGCAGCGCCCGGGCATCGGGGGCAATCCAGCTGATCTTGTTCAGACCCACATCTAGCACGGTGAAGATGAGCACTCCCAGCAGCGTGCGGCCCACGCCGCCGGAGCCGCCGAAGAGGCTCGTCCCACCCAACACCACGCAGGCCACGGCGTTGAGCAGCAGGTCGCCGTTGTCGGTGGGGCTGGCCGCACCGATCCGCCCGGCTCCCAACAGCCCGCCCAGGCCCGCAAGCGCCGCGCAAATCACCAGGCAAGCCAGCACCACCCGCCCGGGCGAAACGCCCGAGAGCCGCGCCGCCTCGCGGTTGCCGCCCACCATGTACACGTAGCGGCCGAATCGAGTGTACTGCAAAACCAGGTGCGCCGCCACGAACACCCCGGCCGCCACCGCCGCACTGTAGGGGATTTCCAACTGGGGAGAAAGCATCCAGCCCTCGTTGCCCAGGGTCTTCAGCACCCCCGGTAAGCGGGTAAATTGCTCGCCGCCGGAGATGTACTGGGCCAGCCCGTCGGCAATGTTCATCATCGCCAGCGTGATGATGAAGCTGGGCAAGCCCGACCACACCGTAAGCACTCCCGACACCGCTCCCAGCACCAGCACGGCCACCAGCGGCACCAGCACGCTGGCCAGCACGGCCAGGGCCGGGGCTGCTGCTTCGCCCTGGAGCGTATCGGCCGAAAGGGCCAGCTGGCGGAACAAGTACCCGCACAAGCAGCCGGCCAGCGTGGCCAGCATGCCCACCGAAAGGTCGATCTCCCCGCAAAGCAACACAAAAGTAAGCCCCACGCTTACCACGGCCAGCACCGCCCCCTGCTGCAAGATCTGGCTGAGTGTGACTAGCCGGAAAAAACTGAAGCGGTCGGTGGCCAGGGAGAAAAACACCACCAGCACCAGCAGGGTCACTAGGGGGGCCCAGTCCCGGGCCTCCAGCCGGCGTAGCGAGCCAACCAGGGTGCGGATCATCTTCGGCAAGCCAAGCAAGGGGGAGCGGTTCCGTGTCGAGGTGCCTGCGCAGCAGGGAACCGGTTTTTGCAGGGGTTGTCAAGCACGGGGAGTCCTTGCTCCTTCCTGCTTGTTGCTCCTTCCTGCTTGTTGCTGCTGCCTGCGCGGGGCGCAGGTTGCACGCCGCCTGTTGCTTTAGCAGCCCGTTGAAGAATGTTCCTCGATACGGAATCGCGTCACAGGACTAGACGTATTTTCTGAAAAAAAGCGGCTCGGCAGGAGCCTCGCCCTCCC
>JALSGI010000438.1 GCA_026982835.1 Planctomycetota bacterium
TGCCCGAGAAAACCTTCCCGGGACAGTTCGCGTTGCTCAACGCCATTGTCCCGGCCGGAGCCAACCAGGCGTTGCTTGCGGTGCGTAGTGGGGCTTCGGCCCCGGGCAAACCGCAACTGGTGCGGCTGGTGGTGCAGGACGGCCGGGGCCGCGTGTTGGGCATGGTTCGAGCCCCGGTTCCCAAGCTCCCAATCGCTCCCTGGTTGGCCACCCGGGTGCCCGTGCAGTCGGTAGAACCCCTTCCCCTTTCCATTGCCTGGAAGCCGGACGCCCTGCCCCCGCACTTGGAGCGGGGCACGGCAGCTCGCCTGGTGGTCCGCATCCAGCGGGGAGAAAAGGCTACCGGGCCGATCCGCTTGCGGTTGCTCACCAGCCAGGTGGTGCCCACGGTTCGCAAGAGGAACCGAAACGTGCCGGATCGGCAAAAGGCCCTGCGACTGGAAAGTCCCGTGGAAATCCCCCCAGGCAAGCCGTCGGTGGAGCGCGCCGTGGCCGTGGTGGTACCGGCCACACTGCCGCAGCTGCCCTACGATCTTGCCCTCCAGGCTGAGTTGCTCAGCCCAGACAAAAAACGCGTGCTGGCCACCGCCACCACCGATCCGCTCCGGCTGGAGGTGGCCCGGCAAGCCGTCCGATTGCAAGCCGCACGAACCCAGCTTCAGCCCGACGCGCTCCATCGCCCGGTGGTCGTTTCCGGCCAGGTGACTCGGGAAGGGGGGTTCCACGGCCCGGTCGTCGTTCGCCTGCAAGGGCTACCCCAGCCGGCCTTGCCGGTGCAAACCACCGTGCTGCCCCGGGAGAACCGCTTCCAGTTGCCCGTGCGCATCTATAGCGCCTGGGCGGGCAAGACGCTCAAGCTCCGGCTTACGGCCAGCGGGCTTCGCGTGGGCGAAAACGCCCTCCCAGCCCTGAATGCCGTGGAAATCACGCTCAAAGTGCCGGCCAAGCTCCCTCTTGCCCGACTCCGCCCCGTGATCGAAGACGACCCGGGAGCCGTCCAACACCTGGCACAAAAACTCAAGCAGCCTGTTCGTCCTGATTTCGTGGACGCTTACAGCGGCAGCAGCTCCCTGGAGCTGGTCTCGGGCAAGGCCTCGTTGAGCCAGCTTCCCTGGCTGGCCGCCCCGGTGAGCGAAAAGCCGCAGAAGGACCAGGTGCGGTACTTGCGCTGGGCCTGGCGCGCCCCCTTTGCCACCCGGGTGACCCTCCGGGTCCGGGGAGTCCGCGGGGAGAAAAAGGAGCCCGTGCTCATCACCTGGACCGCCGCAGCCAAGGGAGCCCAACTCCCCTTGCCCCGGCAGTGGAGCGTGGTCACCCAGGACCTGTTTGCCGCAGCCAAGGGAGCGTTTCAGTTGCAAGGGCTGGAGCTGGAAGCGGATCGAGGACCGGTATGGCTGGACCACGTCTATCTGGCCGCTACGGAAGCGGACTTCCAAAACGCCCTGCCGCCTCGGGCAGGCCCCCATCCGCTCCGCCTGGCCGAAGACGAGCCGGAAATCGCCGCCGGCATGACCGACGGACGCAGTAACACCCGGCTGATCCGCAACGACGCCTTTGCCGGCTTGGCAGCTTATCAAGCCACTCCGCCCCGCAGTCTGGGCCGAAGGCTCTTCGGCCACGGGGTGCCCATCCGCAAAAACCCCGGACCGGGTCAGTACCGCTATATCTGTTTCGCCTGGAAAGCCGTCGGCGGCGACCAGATCTACCTGGAAGTAGGGCACGACGGCCAGTTCGGCCCCCGGCCCGGCAACGACAAGGTGACGTTCCGCTACCGGGCCGGACCGGGCAGCTACCTGGCCGCCTTGTCTGTGACCAAGCAGCTCCCCAACGGATGGGTGCTCGTGGTCCGCGACCTGTACCAGGATTTCGGAGAATTCCAGTTGACCGGCCTGGGATTCACTCCCTTCCGGGGACAAGGACTCTATGACCACGTTTATTTAGGAAAAACTCCGGAAGACTTCAAAGTCCTGGAAAAACTGCGTCCTTAGAGCCGCGGAGTAGCGAAAACCTAACTCCCCGGAGCCGCCAGGCAAAACCACTCCGCGCAGCTGCTCCACGCACCAGCCAGGGAAACAGCCATCATGAGCCGTTGGGTAGCCGTGGCCCGTGTAAACGACGTCCCCCCCGGCACAGTACGCGAGCTGGTGGCCGAGGACCGGATCGTGGCCCTGTTTAACGTCCAAGGGACCTTTTATGCCCTGGACGGGGTCTGCCCCCACCAGGGAGGTCCCTTGGGACAAGGCCAACTGTGCGGCACGGTGGTCACCTGCCCCTGGCACGGCTGGCAGTTCGACGTGCGCACGGGCCAGCATCAGGTCAACCCTTCCATTCGTCACATCACGCTGCCAGTCAAGGTGGACGGCGACCAGGTGCTGGTGGACCTTGAGCCCGAAACCTGATCGCATCCACCCGGCCGCCCCTTCAACACACCATCCCGAAAAAAGGCAAGGCGCCCCGCGAAAACGCTCCGCCCCCGGCTTTAGCCGCCCGGAGAGCCAAGAAAAAACGCATGTCGATCTTCTCCGCCGACTGAAGTCGGCAGCTCGCCGGTTGCGTGCGTTCTCGTAACAGCGAGCCGCGAGTGTCAACTCGCGGAGCCAATCTACGAGTCAGCGCGTGTTTTTCATTGTCTCCGGGAGCTGACGCTCCCGGCTCGCCGAGAAATGTTGTTTGTTGTCGGCCAGCCGCGTGCGTGAGCATGCGGTTGATA
>JALSGI010000439.1 GCA_026982835.1 Planctomycetota bacterium
CCCCAGTCGTCGCTGCCGGCCAGGCGGCGCCCCTTGGCGTCGAACAGATCGAGCCGGGCATCCACCGGGGAGAGAAGCTCCTGGCAGATGGTCTGAAACACCAGATGCTGCCCCTTGGCCGCGCGGAAGCGGAAGTGGTCGAAATCGCCCGCTCGTTCAATCACCCCGCAAAGCATCCCCGGCACGCTCGTCTGCGTGGCCTGCGGGGGCCGGTCGTTGGGCTCGGTTTCGATAGCCACGGGCAAATCGGTCACCCAGAACCGCATGGCATTAGTGGCCCCGGCCGGGGTGAGCAAATGGTGCGTAAACACGCTTCCCGGGCGAACCTGCTTGGGCACGGCCAGTTGGAACTGCTTTCGGTCCAGGTGCACGCCCAGCAGATCGACCGATACCCGGCTCCCTGGCAAAACCGCTGGGGGGAAAGCGCCCATCGCATAGGGCACCCGGCCGATCACCAGCCGATAGGAAAACTGCGCCCGGCCCCGGTAAAGCTCGTCGCGCACTTCCACTACATAGTCGCCGTCCCGGGGCACCTCCAGCACCAGCAGCGGATCTTGCCTGCCCGGAAAATGATGCGCATAGGCCACCGGTCGTAGTGAGCCGGGCAGTTTCCGCCCGCGGGGAGCTTCCCACACCGTGAACAGCCCTTCCAGCCACCCCGGCCGTTGGGCCCAAACGTAGGGGTGCAATCTGCGGGCGAACAGGTCCAGCACCAGCACCTGCCCCCGGCGGGCCGAAAAGCGGAAGCAGTCCCGATCCATCCCCCGGTTGAGCATGCCACTGACGGCCACCGGCAGCGAGCCAAGCTCGGTGGCTTGCAAGGGCGTGTCGTTCGGTTCGCTTTCGATGGTCTCAGGCAGCGTGCTCACAAAGAACCGCAACGCGTTGGACACCCCGCCGGGGGTGACCACCCGCAACTGGTGCATCCCCGGGGGAGCGTCCTTGGCCGCGGTGAGCTTGAGCGTGACCTGCCGCGGGCTGGGCTTGCGCCCTTTGGGTGGGGGGAGTACCTGGGCCGTTACCCCGGGCGTGCTGATCCGCACAGCCTCGACGGGCTGAAGGTCCGCCCCGCAGAGGGTCATCTGCACGCTCTCTCCCCGCGGCACCCCGTCGGGCAACGCCGCATAGAGCACGGGGCGATTGGGCGGCAGCGTGGACGTTTTTTCCTGGGCCACGGCCCCGGCGGCCATCAGCACCACAAAACCGACCAGCGTGCCCAACCATGTGCATCGGGTACAGGCAACTCGCATCGTCTTTCTCCCAGGCTAGCAGGCAAGAACCCGACCCGGCGTCCGCCGCAGGGGGAACGGCCACAGTGGGATCATCCCAAGTCGGCCAGTTCGGTCAGCATGCCGCCGCTGACCACGCTGGTGCCGTAGGGCAGCAGGCGGATGTTACGGTCGCGTTCCTTGTAAGTCATGTCGTAGCGGATGCCCAACAGCGTGAATACCGTGGCCCCCAAGTCCCAGGGGAGGATGGGGCGCTGTTTCACCTCTTCGGCCCGCTGGCTGCTTTGGCCCACCACGTGGCCCCCGGCCAGGCCGCCTCCGGCAACGACCGCCGAGAAGACCTTCGAGTAGTGGTGCCTGCCGCCTTGCCATCGCGGGGCGTAGTCGATCTTGGGCGTGCGGCCAAACTCGCCCATCCACAGCACGATGGTGCTCTCCAACAACCCCCGCTGGTGCAGGTCTTCCAGCAAGGCCGAAAAGCCCTGGTCCAGCTCTGGCAGCCGGGCGTTTTGCAGCGTCTCGAAGTTGCGGGCATGCGTGTCCCACCCCCCACGCTCCACGTGCACAAACGCCACGCCGGCTTCGATCAATCGCCGGGCCAGCAGGCAGCTTTGCCCGAACGTGTTGCGGCCGTAGCGATCGCGCAGCTTGTCGTCTTCGGAGGCCAGGTCGAACGCCTTGGACGCCTCGGGAGAGAGGATCATCTCGTAGGACCGCCGGTAGAAGCCGTCGAGCACTTCCAGCTCCTCGTGTTCGATGCGGCGTTTGAGCACATCCAGGGCTTGCAACCACCGCCGACGCTGCTCCAGCCGCTTGACGGTCAGCCCTCCGGGCATGCGCAGACTGCGCACCTGGAAGTTGCGGGCGTTGGGGTCCGCCCCGATGGTAAACGGCTTGTACGTGCCACCCAGGAAACCCGCCTGCGCGTAACGGTGGGCGTTGGGAATGGCCACATACGGAGGCAGCGAGCCCTGGTAGCCGCGCTGGCGGAACACCACCGAGCCGTAGCTGGGATTGACGGTCCCCCGGGCCGGCACGTTGCCGGTGAGCATGATGTGGCTGGCAATCTCATGCGAGGGCGAAGGATGGGTAAGGGTGCGCAAGATACTGAAGTGCTCGGCCTGCTGGGCCAGCTTGGGCAGGTGCTCGCAAATCTGCATCCCCGGCACCTTGGTGGGGATGGACTTGAAGGTGCCGCGGTAGTCGGCCGGGGCCTGAGGCTTGGGGTCGAAAGTGTCCATGTGCGAGGGGCCCCCGGCCATCCACAGCACGATGCACGCCTTGGCCCGCGGGGATTTTTGCCGCTCAGGCGCCGCCTGGGCACGGCTGCGCAGCATATCCGGCAGACTCAGCCCCAGGGTGGTCAAGGCGCCCACCTGGACAAAACCCCGCCGCGTGCAACGGGCGCCTCGGGCCGACTCCATCTCGATCCGCAACATGGCTTGGTCCTCCAGTGGTTGGACAGTTGG
>JALSGI010000440.1 GCA_026982835.1 Planctomycetota bacterium
CTCGTCCCCCTGGAGGTTCACCACCACGTCGAACTGGGGCAGCCGCCGGGCCACTTGGGCCACGCGGTCGGTGCCGCTGGGGCAGGCGGCCGAAGTGAGCACCGCTTGCCCCCCATGGCTGCGAACTGCTTGGGCAATCTCTTCTGAATCGGTGGCCACGATCACCTGTTGGGGCTTTCGTGCCCTCAGGGCCGCCTCAAAAGTGTGCACCACCAGCGGCTTGCCTGTAGCAGCCAAGAGCATCTTGCGGGGCAAGCGGGTGGAGTGCAGCCGGGCCGGAATGACCACCAGCGCGCGAAGCATCTTCGGGCATCCTTGCCTGGGAGGAAGACCAGCTTTGGGGAACACTGCCGGCTAACCGTAAGAAAAACCCCGGCTGTGGAACAAGACCGCCCCTTGCCTGTCCGGCCAGGGTGTGCCAGCGGTGCTGTCACTCCGGCAGGGTTTCGATCAAAAGCTCGGTCAGCCCATCGGGCAGGAACCGCCGCAGCGAAAGCTCGCAAAACACGTTGATCCCCAGCAAGGTGCGATTGTGCACCCCGTCCAGCGAGCGGTACAACACCCACTGATCGCGGCCGCTTTGGATGCGGAAGCCGCAGGCCCGATCCGGATCGACCACTTGGCGCTCTTGGGCCACGGTGAGCCGCCGCCAGGTGCGCTGCCGCCGCAGCCGCCGGGGGTCCAGGTCGAAAAACAGCGGCACCACCAGATTCCTTCCCCGCTGGCTGTGCCGCAGCACAAGTTGCCCCTGGTGTTGCTGCAGGGGCACGTAGCGGCAGGCGATTTTCCACTCCGGGGCTGCCAGGGGCATGGCCAGGGCCAAGGTGCGGCCGCTGCCGTGGCGTAGCACCCCTTCGGTGGTTTCCGCCTCCTGTTGCCAGCCCACGTTCGCTGCCAAGGGGAGCAAGAGCCGGTAGTCCCACTCCGCCGGTGCTTCCGGTCCCAGCACGGCATCGGCCAGCAGCAGGAAGCGATCTTCCCGGGCCAGGAAGAGGTGCCGGTAGAGCGTGGTGCGTTGGGAAAGCTCCAGCTCCAGTTCCAGGTAATCCCCGTCGGCATCGGCTTCCCACAGCACGCAGGACCACTCGCCCCGAGGATGCAGCTGTTCTCCGTTGCGGCACAACTGGAGCTGGACTTCGCCTTGCAAAAGGAGCCGGCCCTGGTTGCTCAGTTCCACCAGGCACGCCCGGCCGGCGTGGTTGACCCACAGCCGCGGGCAGCGGTGGTCCCAGTGCGGTTGCAGCAGGGCGGCTTCGGCCCAGTCCGACTGGTACGAAGCCGGCGGGAGCACCCGGGGCGGTTTTTCCCCCGGGGGGGACAAGGCCAGCTTTTTCCAGGCCGGGGGGAGACTCCCTTGGGCCATGGCCCGATCGTACCGGTCCCCGGCCAGGAGGAGGGCCTGCTGCACCAACTGGCGATCGGCCGATAGGGGCACGGCGGGGCCGAAGCTCCAGCTGCGGTCTGGGCGCAGCAGCCGCAGCATCTGCCGCACGGCCCAGTCGTACTGGTCCTGGGCCTTGGTGTTCCAGGGGGGCTTGTGTGGGTGGGCCAGCAGGCATCGGGTCCAGCAGCCCAGCAGCGCCGGAAACAGCTCCAGGTGCCGCCCGTGCAAGAGCCCTTGCCCGTCGCAAAGCCGCACCAGCCCCGAAGAGAGCACGCGGCGAGCCTGCGCAGCCAGGGAGCCCAAGGGCTCCAGCTCCGGGAACTGCCGGGAAAGCAAAAGGGGAAGCTCTCCTCCCAACAGCTGCCAGCCCAGCGGGTCTTGCTCCGGGGCATGGGGGTCGAGGCTCCCGGCTGCCTCGACCAGCCGGGCAAGCAGCCCCCACCACGGTTGCCGCGGGCACCAACTGGCCGCCGCAGGCAGCGCCCAGGCCAGCAGCAAAAGCGGCAGCGGGGCCCAGGCCGGGGCCGGCTCGTCCCGGGCCGGAAGCAACTCCAGCAGGGCATCCCAGCCGGGGGGCTGGCCGGGGGAGTCTTTGGGAACCCCCCTGTTCCAGCGGCGTATCTGCCGGGCCAGGGCCAGGAGCTGGGAGGCGGACTCGTCCTGGGCCAAGTTGTGCAAGCCCCAGAGATACCACGAGGGTTCCAGGCGGGCAGGGCTGCCAGGGATGTGCCGCTGCCGGAGAGAGCGACGCAGATAGGCGGCCCAATGCCGGTGGGCGTCCTCTTCCTGCCAGGGGGCGCAAGACTTCAGTTCCGGTACCGTGCGGCCGTTCCAGGCCCAGGCCGGCTCCCCAGCCACGGCCGTGGCGGTTTTTCGCGGCACCGAACGCATAGTCCCGGAAATGGATGCAGCCACTGTCTTCTCTCTCCCAGCGTGGATCCGGACGGGTTGGCGGTCATCTTAGCACGGCTGCGGCGGCCCACAAGGCACTGCCCCCAGGGGCTCCCAGACGAGATTTTCCGGAGCGAAGCGTTTTTCCTCCCCGCCGGGGAACCAATCGTCGTGCAAAAGCGTCCCAGACAAGGTAAGCTACATGGGTGGATTGCCGGCGGCAGAAAGGGAGGAGATTCGACTCTTTTTGACGCATGGGTTGGGAGAACCGGTCATGCAGCGGATTGCCAGAGCGGGATGGAGCATGTGGGTTGGTGTCGTCTTGTTGCCGTTGCCGTTGCTGGCCGAGCCCTCGCCTGAATCGGAAAACGAAGTGCCTCTGGTGGAACTGGTGGCTCGGCTGGACCACGATGAGTACCAGGT
>JALSGI010000441.1 GCA_026982835.1 Planctomycetota bacterium
AAGCTCCGGGACGCCGCCCCCGGCAAAAACCCAACCCGTAGTCCCCCTCGGCAACCCCGGTTGCTCTCGTTCCCCACTCGAAGTCGTCCCCCGCGGACGGCTTCGAGTTTTTTTAGGCGTGGGGGCATGGGGGCTTGGAGGCGTGGGGGCTTGAGGGCGTGGCGAGCCGCCGAGCTTCAGCTCGGGGAGGGCGTGGGGGCTTGGGGGCTTGAGGACGCGGCGAGCCGCGGGCGTAAGCCCGCGGAGAACCGGCGAGCGGCCGGCCTCAGCCCGCGGAAGAGCCCCGCACGTCAGTGCGGGGAGAAACCGCATTGGCTTGCGGCTTGCGGCGTGCGGCTTGCGCCGGGAGCTTCCGCTCCGGAGGTCGTGGGTCTTGGGTCTTGCGGACGGTGCTGCCGCACCAGTGCGAGAACAAGCGTCGATTCTTGCTCGCCGATCTCCCCCCGGCTGAAGCCGGCCAGCTGCCGGAGCTGTCGCTTCAGTGCAAGAACAAGCCCCCATTCCTTGAAGCCAGCTGCCGGACTACGCTGGATTCCAGGTTCGTTCTCTCCCGACTGCGCCTTCTGCAACAGGAACCACGACGATGCTACGCCTTTTTGCCGCCGGGTTGCTCGCGGCCGCCGTGCTGCCTGCCCTGTGCTGGTTGCAACACGAACGGGCCGCCCTCCAAAAGCTGCCAGGAAGCCAGGCTGCTTGCGCCCCGGGCGTGGTCTATCCCACTTGGTTCGGCGCCCGCGGCGACGGCAAGGCCGACGACACCGCCGCGTTGCAACGGGCCTTGGATCAAGGCGGTGTGATCGACCTGGGCGCAGGCACCTACCGCATCACCCGCACGCTGGTGCTGGACCTGAAACGCACCGGCCCGGTGGCCCTCCAGGGACACGGCACCGCCACGCTGGTGATGGAAGGGCCAGGGCCGGCCATTCGCATCGTGGGCCACCACGGCGGCACGGCCGACCCGCGAACGCTCAAGCCGGGGCTGTGGCAGCAGGAGCGGTTTCCGTTGCTGCAAGGGCTGGTCATCCTCGGCCGCCACCGCCAAGCCCACGGCATCCAGGCCGAAGGCACCATCCAGCTGACGCTGCACCAGATCGCCGTCCGCGGCGTGCAGCATGCCCTGTGGCTGGTGCGGCGCAATCGCAACGTGGTGGTGAGCGATTGCCACCTGTACCAGAACCGCGGCGTGGGTCTGTTCCTGGACCGGGTGAACCTGCACCAGATCAACGTCACCGGCTCGCACATCAGCTACAACCGCCAGGGGGGGATCGTCGTTCGCGGGGGCGAGGTGCGCAACCTGCAAGTGACCGGCTGCGACATCGAAGCCAACATGCACGCCCGCGAAGCTCCCACGGCCAACGTGCTGCTGGACCTGCGGGAAGGCTCCTGCCGCGAGGTGGCCATCGTCGGCTGCACCATCCAGCACTCGGCCCGGGTGCCCGAGTCGGCCAACGTCCGCCTGCTGGGCCACAGCAGGGAAGATCGCCGCAAGGTGGGCAACATGGTCATTGCCAACAACCTGCTCAGCGACGCCCAGTACAACGTCCACCTGGTTCACGCCCGCGGCGTTGTGATCCAGGGCAACTCGCTGTGGCGCGGGTTTCAAGGGCACATCGTCGCCCGGCAGTGCGATC
The DNA here is from genome assembly GCA_026982835.1 of Planctomycetota bacterium. Taxonomy (GTDB): domain Bacteria; phylum Planctomycetota; class Planctomycetia; order Pirellulales; family S012-138; genus S012-138. The sequence continues at coordinate 1,632 of JALSGI010000441.1, forward strand.
ACCTGCTGGTGGTGGGCAACTTGATGGATCGCAATCCCGACTATGATCGCCAGGGACAGGGGTACGATGGGCTGCGGCTGGAAGGCTGCCGCTGGGTGACCATCAGCGGCAATCACGGCCGAGGGTTCGAGGGTCCCGAGGGCCAGGACGTACTGGTGCACCGCTGTCGGCACGTGTTGCTGCACGGCAACGCCTTTTACCAGGGGAAAGGGGCGCTGGTTATCCGTGGTTCCCAGCAAGTGGAGCTGCGGCACAACCGCGTGCAGAGCACCCGGGAGCCAAGCGTGCGGATTGAGGATTCGGCACCGGTGAGCAAAGAGGGGCAGGAGTGAGCCCCCGCCAGCGATCTTTACGACACCACAGCGAGCCGGGAGCTTCCGCTTGGGAAAGGCGTGGAGGCTTGGGGGGATGGAGGCTTGGAGGCGGGTGCTTCCGCACCAATGCAAGAATAAACGCCAGTTCTCGCGCCCGGCGAGCCGCGTGCGTGAGCACGCGGTTGTTTTGAACCGTGTCGGCTGTTGCTTTGTTCGAACCAACCGCCGGCTGACGGTGCGCGGCTCGCCATTTCTCCAAGCCCCCAAGCCTCCAGGGCCTCCCCCCGCTTACGCGGGGGGCTCCTCCGGGAGCTGAAGCTCCCGGCTCGCCGTGGTTCTGGAGTGTGGAGTACGGAAGCAAGCTTCCAGCTTCCGCACTCCCCAAAACGCTGGCGAACCGCCGGCTTCCGCTGGTGGAGGAGCACGGCCCTACTGGGCTGCCTTGACGATGTCCTCCCAGGAGCACTTTTCCAGGTCCAGGCCCAGCTCCAGCAGGGCTTCGCGGGCCTCGGTCATGTGGATCGGCTCGCCGGGGAGCCGCGTGACGGTAAAGGCGTCCGGATCTCCCTGGAACTTGACCACGAACTTGGAGGGGGAGTGGGCATCGGGCTCGAACCACAACTTGGCCCGCAAGCCCGGACGGCGGATGAACACCCGCCGCACCCGGCCGGTGCGGGGATGCACCACTTTGCGCAAAACCGTCTCCGTCACCCGACGTTGCGACAAGTACCAGGCCACCACCCCCA
>JALSGI010000442.1 GCA_026982835.1 Planctomycetota bacterium
CGACTGGGGGCGTGCCAGCCGAGAAGGTTGACGATTTTGGCAATCGTATGGGTCGGCCGTGCCGGGGAGGACAAAACGGGGAATGTCCCGTGGGGTTGGCCGCAGCCTGTTCCCCACGCAGAAGCTACGCTTAGGACAGAAAGTAGATGCTTGCTGCCACCAGCTACAGGGGCATGCTCATGGCCGAACGAACGCTGCTTCACGTGGACGACGATCCGGAACTGACCGCCCTGGTCCAACAGTGGCTGGCCAAGTACCAGATGCGCACGATCCCCGTGAACGACCCGGCCCAGGCAATGAAACAACTGGAACGGACCCGAGCCCGACTGGTGCTGCTGGACGTGGACATGCCGGGCAAAAACGGCCTGGAGCTGCTACAAGAGATCAAGCAGTTCGACGGGACGATCCTGGTGGTGATGCTCACCGGGTTGGTGGGGCAGACGACCGTGATTCGTTCGTTGCGGTCCGGGGCCGAGGCTTGCTTTTTTAAGCCGGTGCGGGACATCCAGCCCCTGGTAGCCTGCCTGGAAGACTGCTTTCGCAAAATCGATCGCTGGTGGAAGTGCTTGAGTGAACTGGTGGAACGCAAACGCAGCTTGCAAGGTAGCCTGTCCGGTTAGTGGCTTGGGCTTGCTTGTCGGGCAGTGCCGGTTGCGTCCTGGAACTGCAGAAAGGGTGCAAACATCCAGCCATGAGCACCGAAACCGTGGAATTGCTCCAGGATTTCCTACAAGAGGCGCGGGAGTCGCTGCACGAGGCCTCCCAGCAGATCGAGCAATTCTTTGCCGCCTCGGAGCAAACCGAGGCCATCCACGCCGTGTTCCGCGCGGTGCATTCGATCAAGGGGGCGGCGGGCTTTTTCGGCCTGCTGGGCGTGAAGAACTTCTCCCACCGCCTGGAAAACGTGCTGGACCAGCTTCGCAGCGGGCAGCTGGCCCCCGACCCCCGGCTGGGCGAGGTGCTGGTGCGAGGCATCGACTTGCTGGACGATGCGTTGCAACAGGCCGAAGAGGGAGAAGCCCGCCAGGAACTCAGCACGGAAGAACAAGCCCTGCTGGAGGAGCTGGAGGGTTTGGCCAAGGAGCTGGGAAGCGTCCCCGATCCCCAGGCCCAATTGGCCCAGGTGGCCCAGCTGTTACGGCAGATTTCAGAACAGATCGGGCAGTGGTCGGTCCCGGAAGCTCCGCAGGTGGCCGGCCAGCTTCAACAACTGGCCGACTCCCTGGCTCCGCCGCAGGAGGATTCCCCGCCATCGCAGCAGCAGGAGACGGAGTGCTCGGAACAGCTGCTGGCCGAAAGTTCGTATGCCAGCCCGCAGGGAGCAGACCTCACCGAGCCGCTGCGCCCCCTGGCGGAGTTTTTCCTCAAGTGGAAGCGGGGGGAATACACCGACCAGCTGGGGGAAACCTTCCTCCAGCAGATGGAACAGGCCGCCGGAGCCCTGGAAAAACACCACCTGGCCGACGAAGCAGCCCGACTGCAAAACGCCGCCGCCGACTTCCGCACCATCCTGCAAAGCCCGCTGGACCTGGACGATAACCTGGTGAGCATCATCTGGGAGCCGGTGCAGGCGGTGCTTGCGGGGTTGCGTCACCAGCAAGCCACTCAGGAGTCCTCTTCCCCCGGGAAAGAAACCCGCCAGGGAGCCGACTCGAAGCCGGCAGCCCCCTCGGCCCGCCCCCAGCCCGGCTCCGGAGAATCGCAGCGGATCGTGCGGGTGCGGGAGGACTACCTGGACGAGTTCCTGGAGAGCGTCTCGGAGCTGTTCATCACCTGCGAACGGTACAAGGACGTGCAGAAACGGATGGCCGAAACCGACCAGCTGCCGGCCCTGGTGGACGAGCTGCGGGAGATCAACAGCAGCTTCGTCCAGCAATCCAACGATCTACAGCAAAAGGTACTCACCCTGCGGCGGATTCCGGCCGGCACGCTGCTGTCCAAGTTCCCCAAGCTGGCCCGAGGACTGGCCAACCAGTTGGGCAAGAAGGTGCGGGTGCACCTGATCGGCGAAGACATGCCGGTGGACAAGCAAACGCTGGAAGCCCTGGACGCCCCCCTGACCCACATGGTCCGCAACGCCGTGGACCACGGCATCCAGCCCCCGGAAGAACGTGCGGCCCTGGGCCTGCCCGAGCAAGGAAACATCTGGCTGGAAATCCAGCAAACCCCCAAGGAGGTGATCCTGGAGATTCGAGACGACGGGCGGGGGATCGACCCGGAGAAGCTTCGGGCCAAGGCAGTCGAGCGGGGAATCCTTACGCCCCGGCAAGCCGAGGCGCTGAGCGACCAGGAGGCCCAGGAGCTGATCTTTCACCCGGGATTCTCCACCGCCGAGAAGGTATCGGACGTCTCAGGCCGCGGGGTGGGCATGGACGTGGTGTTGACGACGGTTCGGCAGCGCGGCGGGGAGATCACCCTGCACTCGGAGGTGGGACGCGGCTCCACGTTCCGCATCACCATCCCCATCCAGCAAGGGGTGCTGGTCAAGGACGCCCTGATGCTCTCCTGGGCCGGCCAGCCGTTTGCCCTGCCCTTTGAGCACGTGGTAGAGATCGCCGAAGTGCCGCGCTCCCAACTGGTCCACATGCAAACCCAGTGGGTGGTCACGCTCCGCGAGCAGACCCACGCGGTCATTCCTCTGGGGCAGGCTCTGGGCATCCAGGCCAAGGAACTAAAA
>JALSGI010000443.1 GCA_026982835.1 Planctomycetota bacterium
GGAGCCACGTACCCCTTGGGCTCGGTTTCCACGGGCAGCTTGCCCCCGTGGGCGAACCAGCTGCGAGCGTACTGGCGGCGATACTGGGCCAGGGCCTGCAGTCGCACCGGGTCGGTGCCCAACTCCTCAATCGGCACCACGCGGTTGGGATATTTTCCATCGGGGCCGTAGGTACCGTGGCACGAGGCGCAGTGCCGCCGAAACACGCGCCGCCCCCGCTCGGCCAGCTCCCGATCAACAGGGAAAGGATACTTGGGCGGCTGGAGCGTAAGAATCCACTGGTAAATCTGCTTGAAATCCTCTTCCCAGGAGCGGATCGTCTGACCGGAGTTTTGGGGCACCATCACGAAGGCCATCAGCGGGCGGTGGTCCCGGGCCACGAACCCGTCGCAGTAAAGGCGTTTTTTCTTCTTTACGTTCCACCACGGAGGCGGGTCCAGGTCGTGGTGGGTGAAGTGGGGCATCTGGAACTTGCGGCGGAGGTTCAGCTCCGGGTCGCGCAGCGCCCCCAGCGCCACGGCGAACATCACCGCATTGGTGGTGCCGCGAGAGGTGTTCATCGGGAACAGGGCTTCGGCCAGGTCGTACCGCGAGAGCTTCCCTTGGCGGGCTTTCACCAGGCGGATGTCCTCGCGCAGCGTTTGCATGTCCAGCAGCGTATTGGGGGCCCCGGGCACCACCGTGCCCAGCACCCGCCCGGCGTGGCAAAAGAAACAATTGATGGCCCAACCGCCCCGGGCGTTTTGCACGTGGGTCAGCGGCACGGGGCTGCCGTCGGGCAGGGGCACCAGCCCGTAGCGGCGCAGGGTCATCCGGCGGCGTTGTTCCTCGGAGGCCCGGGCCGCCCGCTGCCGCTGCTGATCTTCCCACACGGTCCAGAGCTTCTCGAAGATCTCCGGCGTGATGGTTTGGTTTACGTAGGCTTTGCTCACCAGCAGCTTGTAGCCGGGGTGATCGCGGTTGAAATGGTAGGTGAACTTCGCCGGCGGCTCGGCCGGGGCGGGAGCCTGCGGCGTTTCGGCCCGGGCCGAAAACGATGCGGCCGCCCATAACACCAGCGCCGGCCCAAAAGCCCACGCCCGCCCACTGCGCAGCCGTCTTCTCTTGCCGTGCATCCAGCCTTACCCTTTCTTCTTGTCCAGCAGTTCTTGGACCACCGCTTCCACGTCCTGGTAGGTGAAGGTTTTGCCGCCGTCGTGGGTGAAGGTCCGCACCAACTTGCCCTGCTGGTCATAGACTTGCACTACGGGGATGGCCGCCGCGTCGAGCTTGGGCAGCAGGTGCTGGATCGGCTCCTGGCTGAAGATCACGTTGTCGAACGTGGCCTTTTGCTGTTCCAGGAACTTGCGCACCTCCGGCTCGGCTTCGCGCGGGTCGCCCTCGCCTTCGTAGTCCAGCGAGACCGAGATGCAGGCCACCGTCTCGGCGTACTTGTGCGACAGCTCCACCAGGTGCGGAAACTCCTTCTTGCAGGGACCACAATAGGTGCTCCAGTAATCGACCACCACCACCTTGCCCTTGTGCGAGGCGATGAGCTGTTGCAGGCCGTCCCAATCCCGGTACTGGATATTCACCGCGCTGGATTGGGCCGCGGGCTGTTTTTCCTCGCTCTTTGGTGCCAAGGATTGGGAGTCGGCCGAGGTCGTGGCCCCGCTTCCTGGTGAATTACGAACAGCATCCGGTGGGGCGGAGGTGTCGTGTGAACAACCCAAACTCAAAACGCTCAAACCGACCAGGCACAGTAACCGTCGCATCCTGGGTTCTCCTTCTCCATCTGGTTCTACATGGGAAACGCCATTTGCTGGAATGTTTCATCCGGGGTTAAAAGCGATGGCCGGGCTGCGGGCCGTCGCGGGTGAGCGTGAGCACCTCGGGCCCCTGTTCGGTCATCAGGATGGTGTGTTCGAACTGGGCCGAAAGCGAGCCGTCCCAGGTGCGTACCGTCCAGCCGTCGCGGGGGTCGCGCCGCGTGCGCCAATCGCCGGCGTTGATCATCGGCTCGATGGTAAAGCAGACGCCCGGCTCGATCCGCGTGCTGTTTCGCGGTCGGGGGTAGTGGGGAATGTCCGGTGGCTGGTGGAAGCGGCGGCCGATCCCGTGCCCTTGGTATTCCTGCACCACGGAGAAGCCGCACTGGTGGGCGTGTCGCACGATGGCCCGGCCGATGTCGTTCACCTTCCCCCCCGGCTTGATCGCCTGGATGCCCAACCACAGGCAATCGAAGGTGCACTGGACCAGCCGCCGCGCCTCCTCGCTCACCTGGCCCACCAGGAACGTCTCCGACTGGTCCCCGTGCCAGCCATCGACGATGGTGGTCAGGTCCACGTTGACGATGTCGCCCTCTTTCAGCTCGTAGTCGTCGGGGATGCCGTGGCAAACCACGTCGTTGACGCTGGTGCAGCAGCTTTTGGGGAACGGGGGGGCATCCGGCACCTGGTAGCCCAGGCAGGCCGGCGTGTGCCCGTGGTCGCGGGTGAACTCGTACACCAGGCGGTCGATCTGGCCGGTGGTCACGCCGGGGCGGACGTGCTTGCGCACCTCGTCCATCAACTGGGCGTTGAAGCGGCAGGCCCGCCGCATGGCTTCCCGTTCTTCGGCGTTGAGTCGCGGTGCTTGTCGGGGGCGAAGCAACATGAAACCTTTCGGTTCAAGCGGAGCGAAGCAGCTTGGGAGAGG
>JALSGI010000444.1 GCA_026982835.1 Planctomycetota bacterium
CCACCGCGACAAGTTGGGAGACGCTTGCCGCCGCCTTGAAAGCCCACCTGGCGCAACTGGAGCCGGTCCGGGAAGCACTGACCCGGCTCCGCTCCGGGGAGCCGGTGAGCTTCGAGGGGGTGGGAGGGTCAAGTTGCGCGCTGGTGGCAGCGGTGCTGGCCCAGGCGGCTTCGCCGCCGCTTTTGGTGGTGGTTTCCACTCCTGAGGTGGCGGAACACTTCTGCCAAGACCTTCAGGCGTTTGGGCAAGAGGCCACGCTGTTTCCCCTGCTGGAGACCAATCAGCAGGAGCTCTCTGCCGCGGCTGCCCCCGAGGCCGGCCAGCGCCTGCGGGTGCTGAAGCGCTTCCACCTGGGCGAGGTGCCGCGGGTGATCGTGGCCCCGGTGGGGGCCTTGCTCCAGGGGGTGCCTGCCCCGGGGGAGCTTGCCCGGCATACCCGCTTGCTCCGCACCGGCCAGGTGCTGGACGTGGACCAACTGGCCCAGTGGCTCGTGGAGCACGGCTTTCAGGCCCAGCCGGCGGTGGAGCTGCCCGGGGAATTCTCCCGCCGCGGGGGCATCTTTGATCTTTTTGCCCCCGAGTGGGACTACCCGGTGCGGCTGGAGCTGTTTGACGACGAGCTGGAATCGATCCGCCGTTTCGATCCCTACACGCAGCGCAGCATCGAAAAACTGGAACAGATCGACCTGACGCTGGTGCAAGCCCTCGGGGAAGGCAAGCCACAGGGGCCGGAGGCGACTTCCCCGCAGGCGTTTCTGGTCGGGGCCTACTTGCCCCCGGAGGCCTGGGTGCTGGTGTGGGATGCGGCCGAGGTGGTCAAACGGGCCGAGGCACTGGTGGAACGAGCGGCCGACCCGCAACAACTGGAAAGTCCCCGGCGGCTGTTTGGGCAACTGCAAGCCCACCCGCTGGCCACGGCCGAGGAGTTGGCCACCGGATTTACCGGGGAAGAGCCGGTGGCGTTGCCCTTTACTGCGGCCGAGCCGATGTGCGGGTCGTTGGAGTTCGTGCAGCAACAGGTGGCCGCCCTTGCCCCCGAGGAGCACCTGGTGGTGCTGTGCGACACCCCGGCCGAAGCCCACCGGATGGAAGAGCTGCTTCGGCCCCATCACCACGGGCCGGAAGAACACTTGCAGTGCGTGGTGGGCCAGTTGCGACGGGGTTTTCGCTACGGGCCGCAACGGGTGACGCTGGTGGGGGCGGTGGAGCTTCTGCGGCGGGTGGAGCTGCCCCGGCGACGCACACGGCACCGGGGGCGGCCTATCGACTCCTTCCACCAACTGGAAGAAGGCGACCTGGTAGTCCACGTGGCCCACGGCATCGCCCGATTCTGCGGGGTGGAGACCATTCGCCGCCGGGAGCAGGTGGAAGAGCACCTGGTGCTGGAGTTTGCCGAGGGAGTGCAGCTTCGGGTGCCGGTTTCGCAGATTCACCTGGTGCAGAAGTACGTGGGGGCCGGCACCCGCCGCCCGCGGCTTTCGCACTACGGCGGCAAAGCCTGGCAGCGGCAGCGCCAGGCGGCCCAGCAGGCCGCACTGGACCTGGCCCAGGACATGCTCCAACGCCAGGCCCGGCGGCAAGTGCAGCCGGGAGTGGCCTTCGACATGGAAAGCCCCTGGTTGCGGGAGTTCGAGGCGGCCTTTCCCTACGTGGAGACTCCGGACCAGCAGCGGGCCATCCAGGAGGTGCACCGCGACATGCGCCGCCCCCGGCCCATGGACCGGCTCATCTGCGGCGATGTGGGCTTTGGCAAGACGGAGATCGCCATGCGGGCGGCGTTTCGGGCCGTGGATCACGGCTACCAGGTGGCCGTGCTCGTGCCCACCACCTTGTTGTGCGAGCAGCACTATCGCACCTTCACCAGCCGCATGGCCGAGTACCCGGTGCGGATCGCCCGACTCAGCCGTTTCTGTTCGGCCAAGCAACAGCGGGAAATCCTGGAACAACTGCGGGGCGGGCAACTGGACATCGTCATCGGCACCCACCGGCTGATCCAGCCGGACGTGGAGTTTGCCCGGTTGGGACTGGTGGTGATCGACGAAGAGCAGCGGTTCGGTGTGGAGATGAAAGAGCGACTGAAGCGGGCCTGCGAAACCGTGGACGTGCTCACCTTGAGCGCCACGCCCATCCCCCGCACGCTGCACATGGCCCTGGTGGGGCTGCGGGACATCTCCAACCTGGAAACGCCGCCGGAGGACCGGCACGCCGTGCAGACCCACCTGGCCCGGTTCCAGCCCGAGCTGATCCGCCAGGCCGTGCTGCGGGAGCTGAACCGCAACGGGCAAATATTCTTCGTGCACAACCGCGTGGCGGAAATCTACCAGGTACGCGATCGCCTGGAGCAGATCGTGCCCGAGGCACGGATCGCCGTGGGCCATGCGCAGATGCCCGAGGACGAGCTGGAAGAGGTGATGCTCCGCTTCCTGCAAGGCGAGGTGGACCTGCTGGTGTGCACCACGATCGTGGAGAGCGGGCTGGATTTTCCGCGGGCCAACACCATCTTCATCAACCAGGCCCAACGGTTCGGACTGGCCGACCTGCACCAGCTTCGCGGCCGGGTGGGACGCTATCACCACCAAGCCTATTGCTATCTGCTGGTCGATCCTAGCATTGCCGTCACTCCCCAGGGACGCAGGCGGCTTCAGGCCATCGAGCACTTCAGCCAGTTGGGGGCGGGGTTCCACATTGCCATGCGCGATTTGGAGATTCGCGGGGCGGGCAACCTGTTGGGCAAGGAGCAAAGCGGGCATATTTCGGCCGTGGGCTACCATCTGTATTGCCAGTTGCTGGAAGATGCCGTGCGGGCGCTGCGGCGCGAGCCGCCCCGAGAGGTGCTGGAAGTGGGGCTGGAGTTGCCGGTGCAAGCCTTCCTGCCCGAGGACTATGTGCCCGACCGCACCCAGAAGCTGGAGCTTTATCGCCGGCTGTGCCAGGTGCCGGACGAGCAAGCGTTGCAGTCGCTGACTGCGGAGCTGGAGGACCGCTTCGGCCCCTTGCCGCTTCCGGCGAGGCATTTCTTGCGGCTAATCCAGTTGAGGCTGCTTGCGCGAAATTGGCAGATCGTCCATCTTCGACTGGAGCAAAAAGACCTGGTGGCCGAATTTGTCGATGCCATCGCCTGCCGGCGGTTCTGCCAGCAGTGGGACCGGCGGCGGTGTCGGGCGGTGGACCCGCGGACCGTGTACTGGGCCGCCGGTTCCCTCCCGCCCGGAGAGCCGGAAGCGGTTCTGGCCGCCGCCGAAGCGATGTTGCGGCCCTGAGCCGGGCCTCCCTATAATCCGCCCCCCTTGGGAAAACTCTTGCCGGCAGGTGCTCAGGCAGGAGGTTTCTCCCGGGGTGGGAAGCGTTTGCTCGTCGTAGTTCCCATTCCAAGCTGCCAGGACTTTTTCGCACCGTGCGCACCGCCAAACTGGGACCCGTCTTGCTGCTTTTAGCCGGGGTGCTTTGGGCACCTGTTGTTGCGCACGGGCAAAGCGGCCGCTTGCCGGCCCCCGGCGCTGCCGCAGCCCAGGAGAAAAAAAGTTCCTGGTGGTCGTGGCTCTCCTGGCCCTGGAAGCGCAAAGAGTCCCAACCACCGCAGGACCCATTCCAGCTTCGCCGGGCAGAATCTTTCCCCCCTTGGGCCGCCGCGGTGGCCAGCGACCAACCTACGAGAGTGATCCCGGCCAGGGGAGCCGTGCCGGGACAAGTACCGGGTGGGGCGCAAGCTGCCATGCCTGCGGCCCCCGGGCCGCAGGGGGTGCCGCGGCCGGTCTTTGCTCCTCCGGCGGGGCCGGTCGGCCGGTCGGCAGCGGCGGTGCCTCCGTTTCCCGGGGCGGGAACCGCACCGCCGGTTCGGCCGCAGCCGGGCGGACCTCCTCGCCCCCAGCCGTCCCCACCTCCCCATGCTGTCCCCCCTGCGCCGCAGCCGCCTGCAAGCCTGCCTGCCGGTGCCGTGTTCCGCGACCAGTACCTGGCCACCGTGGGGCCTCACGTGGTGCTGCTCAGCGACGTGCTGCCGGAGCTGGAAGAAATCCTGGCCAAGCTCCCCGAAGACTTGCCCAAGGAGGTCCGCCAGCAGTACCGGCAAAAAATCCTGGAGCAGCTCGTGCAGCGGGAAGTCCAGGCTAAGCTCATTCTGCTGGATATCCAGCGCAATCTGCCCAAGGAGGCCCAACAGCACATCCAGCAGCAACTCGACGAGCGGTTCGAGGAAGTGCAGATCCCCCGGTTGATGAAAGAGCACGGGGCCAAGACGCGGGCCGAACTGGTGGAGAAGCTTCGCAGCCGTGGCTCCTCGCTTCAGCAGGCCAAGCGGCGTTTTTCGCAAAAGGTGATGGTGGGCCAGTGGATCCAGCGGCAACTGGGCCAAGAGGAGATCACGCTGGACGAGATGCTCCACTACTACCAGACCCACGCCAAACAGTACGAGTACCCGGCCAAGGTCCGATGGCAGGAGATCGTCATCCCTTACGGGGAAAAACGCACCCGCGAACAAGCCTGGCGGCTGCTGGCCTGGATCGGCAACCAGTTGCTCCGCGGCGCTTCGTTTGAGCAGATGGCCAAGCGCTACTCCGAAGGGATCACCTCCGAGCAGGGGGGCGTGCGGGACTGGATCAGCCAGGGGGCGCTGGCTTCCGAACAGTTGGACCGCCTGCTGTTCACGCTGCCGCCGGGCCAGTTGAGCCCCATCGTGGAGCTGGACAAGGAGTTGTTGATCGTGCGGGTGCTGGAGCGTCGGCCCGCGGGCCGCACTCCGTTTCTGGAAGCCCAGGCCGAAATCCGCAAAAAGCTCCAGGAGCAAAAGCGGCGCAAAAAACTGGAAGAGTACCTGGAGCGCATCCGCCGCGGCGTGCCGGTCTGGACCGTCTTCGACCAGCAGAAATAGCCTGCTCTCTTCCGCGGGCTGACGTCCGGTATCTTTTTCGCCGGCAAGCAGAGGGACGCTCGATTTGGCGCTGCTACACCGGGCGAGCCCCCAGCTTCAGCTCGGGGAGGGCCGCGAGCCCGCGGCTTTGAGCCCACGGCTTTAGCCGCGGGAGGCGTGGAGGCTTGGGGGCTTGGGGGCGTGGCGAGCCGCCGGCGTGAGCCGGCGGTTGAACAGCGAGCCGCGCACCGTAAGTCCACGAAGGAGCCCCGCACGTGAGTGCGGGGAGAGACAGTATCGGCTTGCACCGTGCGTTTTTGCGTCGGAGCTTTCGCTCCGCGGCAAGAACAAGCGTTAATCTCGAAACGGCGCGCGGTCGGCTGTTCTCCGCCGACTGAAGTCGGCGGCTCGCCGATTGCAAGAACCGGCGCTTATTCTTGCTTCGGAGCGGAAGCTCCGGCGCAGGCAGCGCAAGCCGCATGGCGCACGCCGCAAGCCGGTTCACGCCGTCTCCCCCCACTGACGCGGGGGGCTCTTGGTTGTGCAAGTTGACGCTCTTTTCGCTCCGGTGCGGCAGCACCCGCCCAAGACCCAAGACCCACGCCCCAAGACCCAGACGCTGACGTGCGCACGCTCCTCCGCGGGCTGACGCCCGCGGCTCACCATCCCCCAAGCCCCCACGCCTCCATGCCTCCACGCCCTCCGGTGCGGAAGCACCACCGCAAGACCCAAGCCCCAAGACTTCCCCTTCGGTGGAGAAAAAACCTCGCCCCGGTTACGCTGGCAATGGCCCTTCCCCTGCCACCAAGGAACCTGGTCCATGCACGGCAAAAGCGTATGGTTGCTGGGAACCGTGATGCTGCTTGGCTGCGTGGAATCGGTTTCGTCTCCCAGGCAAGCCTCGGAGTCCAGTCAGCCTGTTTCGGATGCCGCAACGCAGATCGCCCGGCTGCTCCGCACGCAGGCAGCCCGGTGGGACCTGGCCGACTGCCTGCTACGGGCCCAAGACCTGCAACGCCTGGCCCAAGGCCAGTTCCCACAGGTGCGCTTGCTGCGGCTGGGGCGTTACGCGGAGCAGACCGTGCCGGACTGGGAGTGGCTTGCGCGGTTTCCCCACCTGGAGGAGCTTTACTTGGGGCAGTTGCCGCTGGATGACCGCGGGCTGGAGGCGGTGGGGCGATTGTCCGCCTTGCGGGTGCTCAACGCGGGGCGTGCCCTCGGGGTGAGCGACCGGGGGGTGCAGGCTCTGGCGGGACTGGAGCAACTGGAGCTGCTTCGCCTGGTGGGCAGCCGCATCGGGGCGCGGGGGCTGAGGGCAATTGCCCGATTGCCGAGGCTCAAAGCGCTCATCCTGGACCAGGTGCCCCTGGACCGCGACGCCTGGCAGGTTCTCCGCGGAATGCACCGGCTGGAGTCGCTGTATCTTTATCGTACCGGCTTGAGCGAAGAGGAGCTGGCCGAACTTCAGGAAGTGGTGCCGCACGTGCACTGGTAAGCAAGGGGAGTAGCTCTTTTTTCAGCCCCGCTTGCGGTACTGCTGGTACTGCTGTTGCAAAAACTTCAGCCCGGCGTCGATTCCCCGCGGGTCCAGTGCTGCGCCGATGTGCCCTCGCTCGGGCAGCTCCAGCAACTGGACCTCCAGCCCCAGCTTTTTCATCGCGGCCACCGTGTCCCGCACCTGCTGGATGTTCACCAGGCGGTCCTGGGTGCCGTGATAGAAGAACACCGGCGGATCGTCCGGGGAGACCCACCAGCGGGGCGAGGCCAGGTCGTAAGTGCGCGGGTCCTGCCGCCGCGTGGCCCCCAGCCAATAGACCAGGATGCGCAGATCGGCATCGAAAGTGCGCAAATCCGCCGGCGTGCCGCCCCCCACGGCCGCTTGCAGGTGCCAAGGGGGAGGGGGTTGGGGAGCCGGGGCCGGTCCCGTATCGGCTTCTCCTTTCCGTTCTTGTTGCCAGGTGCGGTCGCCCTGGGCGCTTAGCGCCAGCAGGGTGGCCAGGTGGGCCCCGGCCGAGTAGCCCCAGGCGGCGATCCAGTTCGGGTCCACGCGATACTTGCCGGCGTGCTTGCGCAGCCAGGTGACCGCCTCCTGGCAGTCTTCCACCTGGGCGGGGAACTTGTGCTTGGGGGCCAGGCGATACTGGATGCACATGGCCACAAAGCCTGCGTCGGCCAGCCGCCGGGCCACGAAGTGCAACTGCTCCTTCACCCCCGTACGCCACGCCCCGCCGTGAATGACCACCACGGCCGGATGGGGACCTGCGGCTTGTTGCAAGAACAAGTCGGCTTTCAGCTCGCCGCTTGGGCGCTGGGCATAGACCACGTTGCGGACCAGTTTCCAGGCTTTTTCCGCAGTCTGCGGTTTCTGGGATTTTTCGGCCGTGGCCCCTTGCTGAGCCAGGGCACCGGAGGCGGCAAGCCACCAGCACGCCGTCCAAGCAACCGATCGCAGAAGGCATTGGAACATGGCGGTGGTTCTCCCGGCCTAGTGCATCTCCACTTCGCAGCTGCCCAAGCCCCCGCGGTAGTAGTTGAACTGCACGTTGGGGTGATCGGCCAGCAGGCTCATGGGCACGGAGGTGTCGGCAATTCCCTTGGAGATCATCAGCGCGGTGAGCCGCTGGCCGAAAGGGTTGTCGTGCATCCCGGCTTGCCAGATGCTCACCTTTTCGGCCTTCCAGGTTTCCACCGGACCGACGGTCACGGCCTGGGTGGGCACTCCGGCCACGTAGCCGCCGCCGCTGGTGCGGGCGTTCTGGATCACGGTCATCGGGTGCAGGTCCACCACGCGGGTGGCCAGCTTGCGATACTCCTCCGGCGGCGGGGGTTCGTCTTCCCAGGGAGGCTCGCGCCGCGGCGGATCGTTGAACGCCCAGTGCTTCACCTCCCCCTGTCCCCCTTGCATCACCGCGCAGCGCACCTGTTCCCAGGACTTTTTATACTCGGTGGTGTCGGCCTTGGGAAAGTGCAGGTGTTCCTCGGGCATCCGCAGCCGGGGGTCGATGCGGTTGAAACAAAGCTCGCGGTCGGCCCGCTCGAACGAAAGCGGATGCTCCGTGGAAACCTCTTTGCCGTCCAGCACCCACTCGTCCATGCCCCAGAAATGGGCGCTACGCACGTCCAGCTCCAGCTCGTTGACCAGCCGGGCCACCAGGGGCAGTTGCTCGGTGGGGCCGATCGGGCCGCAGATACCCACCGGGTTGTCCTCGGTGCTTTGCCGCCAGGCGTTGATGTACTCCAACGCTTCGGCCAGGTAGAACTCCTCCAGTGTGTCGAACATCACCACGCGGAAGCCGGGCCGGGAGAGCTGCACCAGGTCTTCGGCGGTGAGTCGGGCCGCGTCGGCCAGCAGCTCTTCGTCCAGCGTGGTGTAGTCCCACCAGTCCGGGGCCACAACACTGCGTCGGCGTGCCATGTTGGGGACTCCTTTGCCGGTTGGTTCAGGTTTCAAAAGTTGCAGAAGAAACCACACGCTCCAGGAAACGCACCCCTTTTGTAGCACGAGCCGACAGGAGGCTCAACAATTCGCCAGCGGCTCGCCATCGCCCCCAAGCCCCCACGCCTCCACGCCCTCCGGGAGCTGACGCTCCCGGCTCGCCGTTGTTCTCCGCGGGCTAACGCGCGCGGTTGGCCGTTTCGAGAATTGGCTCTTTGTTCTCGTAGCAGTGCGGAACCACCCACGCAAGCCGCACGGCGCAGGCCGCACGCCGGTTCCTGCCCGGTGCGGAAGCTCCACCTGCCAGAACCAGTACACACGCCGCGGCACCGGATCGGCAAAGGGCACCGGCCCGCACGTGCCCCGGCCCCCGTGGCGGCACAGTCGCTCCAGCAACTCCTCGGGCTGAAACCACTGCTCCCAGGGAGGGCAGACCGAGGCGGCCCGATACCGGGCATGCTTGTCGATCACCAGCACCATCCCGCCGGGACGCACCACCCGCAGCAGCTCCCGGCAGGCCTGATCGGGCAGCAGTGCGTGTTCCAGCGTCTCGATGCAAAGCACCAGGTGAAACTGCCCGGAGGCAAAAGGCAGCCGCAGCGCCTCGCCACGGACGAAGTGGACTCCGGCCGGGGAGGTGCCTTCCCGGGCCAGGGGATCCACGCCCACCAGCTCCGCCCGGGGAAAGTGGCGCCGCAGGCGGTTCAGGTATCGCCCGGGCCCGCAGCCCACATCAAGCACGGCCGGGGCAGCGTGTCCCAGGCGGTGGCACACCCGGCGACAGGCTTGCTGCACCAGTTGCCAGCGGGGGTCGTCGGCTGCCAGGGCCGGAGGGACCATCGGCCCCCGGCGCTGAAACGCCCGATAGACTTCCCACCGGGCCGCCAGCAAAAACCAACACAAGGTTTCCAAAAGGCGCGGTTCCGCTTCCCCGGGGCCGAGGCGCTTGCCAAAGGGCCGCAGCACTTCCCGGCGGAGGTGGTCCATCAGCCGGTCGGCTTGTTTCCAGCATGGGGTGTTGCCCTGCCGGTAAGCGGCATAGGCCCAGCGGGCCGCAGCCAGGAGGTCTCCCTCCGGGGGCGTTGCTTCCAGCGGGGCGCGGAGTACCGGGTCGGCTTCCGGTTCCCGGTGCCGGAAAGAAGGAGCCCCCGCGGCCCCCACTCGCCACCGCTCCCACTGCGCGGCCACCTCTCCCAGTCCATAGCTGCAAGCCGCCTTGGCGGCCAAGGCCAACAGTGCCGGGGGCCAGTGCGGTCCCAGCCCCTCCCGCAGCAGGCTCCAGGCCCGGGGCACGACTTCCCACGGGGGGACCCCGCTGCGGCCTGGTGCCAGGTGGTGGACAGATCGTCCCAGGGCGGCCAGTGCCCGGGCAGCCAGGCGTGGCCGCCGGGCAAACTCGCCCTCCACGCCGCCGGGGAGGCAGGTATGTTCCGCGGGCAAGCCGGGCATGGTGTGGGTTTCAAGAACAAGGGACAAACCTCAGGCGGCCCATCCTAGCCCCGGCTCGCAGGCCAGGCAAAGCTCACTCCCCCCGGATGCTAGCACACCTGGGCGGGAGCTTCGGCGGTACGGGCCGGGGGTGGGTCTTGCGCCGCAGCGGCAGCGCGGAACCTCGGCGATTGTGGTAAGCTAACCGAGGAAGGCGCTTGCAGCGTGCAAGCGCAACGGGTTTGCCCCCCTCTGGCCGAAACGCCTGCGCATGCAAGCCACGGACAACCCGCACTGGCCGTTCCCCCCAGGGCGGAAAGCCGTGGTGGGGGTGGTGCATCTGCCGCCGCTGCCTGGGGCTGCGGACTACCAGGGCCCGTTCCAGCCCGTGCTGCGGCGGGCCGTGGAGGACGCCCTGGTGCTGGCCCGAGGAGGAGCCGACGGGGTGATCGTGGAAAACTACGGCGATGCCCCGTTCTTTGCGCGCCACGTGGGGCCGGAAACCGTGGCCGCCATGAGCGTGGTGGCCGCAGCGGTGAAGCGGGAAACGGGTCTGGTGCTGGGCGTGAACGTACTGCGCAACGATGCCCAAGCCGCTCTGGCCGTGGCCGTCGCGGCCCAGGCCCAATTTGTGCGCATCAACGTGCTGATCGGGGCCCGGCTCACCGATCAAGGGATTGTGGAAGGAACCGCCGCGGAGGTGCTTCGCTATCGCAAGCTGCTGGGGGCCGAGCAGGTGGCCCTGTGGGCCGACGTGGACGTGAAACACTCCGCCCCGCTGGCCCCTCGGCCGCTGGAAGAAGAGGTGGAAGAGCTGGTCCACCGCGGCGGGGCCGATTGCTTGATCGTAACCGGCTCCCGCACCGGGGCTACGGTGGATGCGGGCCAACTCCAGCAGGTGTCCGGCCAGGTGAGCGTCCCCGTGTTGGCCGGAAGCGGCGTGCGGGCGGAGCTGTTGCCGGAGGTGCTTCCCTGGGTGCAGGGCGTGATCGTGGGCACGGCGCTGCACCGCCAGGGCCGTCTGAGCGAGCCACTGGACCCGGCTGCCGTAGAGCGGCTGGTGCAAGCCGTGCGGCAGTGGGAAGCACAGCACGGATAAGCCGCCCGGCCAGGGGCCTTCCCGCCCGGGGTGCGCTTGCTCGGAAAGAGACTTGGCGGATAATCAATCCCACGTCCTCGCGTTTTCCGGAAGCAAATACCAGTGTCGTCCCCACCTTCTCCCCCGTCGGACTCCCCGCCCCCAGGGCCTCCGTCGCCTGAGGCTCCGGCCCGGCCACGCCCTGCGCTGGCCCGGCGCCTGTTCTGGACGCTGCTTGCGGCCGCCGGCGTGTTCCTGCTGGTAGCTCACCGGCGGATCGTGGCCGGGTGGCACATGGGTCTGGCCTTGCGCAGCTACGAGCAGGGGCAGCTGGCCCAGGCCCTGGAGCACGTGGACCGGGCCTTGACCTGGACCCCTAACCGCCAGGGGTATTACCTGTTTCGGGCCCGGCTCCGGGCCGAGAACGACGACCTGCAGGGAGCCGTGGCTGATTACACCCGGGTGATCGAACATGCTCCGCAGTTTGCCCGGGCGTATCTGGGGCGGATGCTCATCTACCAGCGGCTGGGCCGCTATGATCTGGCCGTGGCCGACGCCGAGCAAGCCCTGGCCCACTGGCCCCGCGACGACGATCCCGAGCCGTGGAACACGCTGGCCTATGCCCGGGCCCTGGCCAACCAGAACCTCCAGCAGGGCTTGAAAGAGGTGGAGCGGGCACTGCAAATGATCCAGGGGCACAACTCCCCCGATCCGATGCAGCTTTCGGCCTATTTGGACACGCGGGCGTTTTTGCTCTATCGGCTCGGGCGGCACGAGGAAGCCCTGGCGGATATGCAGCGAGCATTGCAATTGTTCCGTCCCTGGCGGGAGTCGTTTCGCCGGGCGATCCAAAAGCGCAAAAACCTTCCTCAACAGGCCCGACGCACCCTGCTGCAAGAGCTGGACCACCATTTGGCCGTGATGGTGCATCACCGGGGGTTGATCTTGCAGGCCCTGGGACGCACCGACGAAGCCAAAGCGGACTTGGAACGCGCCGCCCGGCTGGGGTACGATCCCCGCAAAGGCGTCCAATAGAAAACACCCCGGAACGCACTCTCCCCCTGCCAAGGGAAACACGCGCACGGATGGCTATTCCCGCCGAGGCGAGGCTTTTTGCCGACCGGTCCGGCCCGCGGCTTGCCTGGTATCCAACTCCGCAGCAGGAGGGGTTTCCTGCTGCGCGGCTGACTTCCCTGCCCGAGCTGCTTGGCTGGGCCCAGGGACAGGGTCAGCGAGTCAAGCACGGGGTGCATCGTTCCGTGTTTCGCGTGCCGGGGGAGCAAGGGGCGGTGTATGTAAAGCACTACCGGGCCGCCGGACTCCTGCGGCGGGTGCAGCAACTGCTGCGAGGCAGCCCAGCCCGGCGGGAGTTCCGCCACCTGCAGCGTGCCCGGCAGCTGGGCCTGCCGGTGCCCGAGGCGGTGGCCTGGGGGCAAAGTTTCTCCGGCCCGCTTCCCGGGGACAGCGTGCTGGTGACGCGCGAGGTGCCCCAGGCTCGGGTGCTCTCCGAGGTGCTGGCCCAAGTGGAGCGGCTGCCTGCCCCGCAGCGCGTGGCTCGACTGCGGGTGCTGCTGGCCGCCCTGGCCCGACTCTGCGCCCAGATGCACGACGCGGGAGTACAACTGGCCGACTTCCACCCGGACAACCTGCTCGTGACCGGCCCGGTGGAACACCCCCGGCTGGTGCTGATCGATCTGCCCAGCATGTCCTTCTCCACCCCACTTGGCCCACGACAAGCCGCCCGCAACCTGGCCGTGCTGCTGGCCACGCTGTGGGAACACCGCAGCGGGGGGCGGGTGCGGTTGTTTTGGGCCGAGTACCTTCGCCACCGCCGCCGCCGGCCCGGATCAAGTGCCTTGGCGGCGATGGCCGCTGAGATCTTGCAACAAGCCGTGCGGCATCGCCTCCGCGTGGCTGCTCGCCGGGACAAGCGGGCACTGCGCAACAACAAGGATTTCCACTGGGAACACTCTCCCTGCGGACGCTTCGGCTCGCTGCGTCGCGTGCCGGAGGAGCTGCGCCGCGAGGTAAAGCAACTTGTTGCAAAAGACTCCCCCAGTGAAATCCCGCCGGAGGTCCATCGCTGGCGTTGTGTGGGCGTGCCGGCCCCGTGGTGGTGCCGATTGCCTGGCACCAGCTGGCGGTGGCATCCGGCCCTGCGGCGCTGGCAGGCCCAACACGCCCTGGCCGCCCGAGGCATCCCTTGCCTGGTGCCGGAGATGGTGTTCGTGCCCCGGGGAGGGCAAGCTGCCGTGCTGCTCTATCCCCGGCCGCCGCAGCTTGTGCCCTGGTCGGCATGGAGCCGGCAAAACGCCAAGGCGCTACCTGAGCCCCGGCGGCAGCAGCTTGCCCAGGGCTGGGGCTGCCTGCTGGGGCGGCTGCACTTCTGGGGCTACACGTTCCAGGAGGTGGGAGCCGAGCAGGTGCTTTTGCGCGCCGGCGAAGATCATCTGCAACTGCTACTAGGGCCCGAGGTGGTTCTCCGCCCCGGCCGTCGCCGCTTGAACAGCGCCGGCCAGGATCGAGAGTACCAGCAGGTGCTGGCGATGCTCCGCCAGGCGGGGCTTGCGGGAGAAGCGTTCCGCCGGGCCTACCGCCGGGAGCTTTGGTCCTGGGGGTAACCGGAGCTTTTAACCCTGCAGGGCTTCGGCCAGGTGTTTTTTCAGTTCGGCCTCGATGCGGCCCTTGACCATCATGGCCGCGATGGGAAGGTCCACTTCCACTTTCACCTCCTCAGGCCCCACGTCCACTTGCCCGGCGATTTTGAACCCCATCACCGAAAACGAAAACGTGCCCCGGTTGCCTTCCATCTGCTGTTGCAGGTCCTTGATCTGGCCCTGGTAGGCGGCCGTAGCCCGCGTGGCCAGGTCCTTTACACGCAAAGCGGCTTCTTCCTGCGAGAGCTGGTGCGGCTGGGTGACGACCACCTTGGGCATAAGCAGGCTCCTTGCACGAGGATTGCCGCCGATCTCCAAGCACCGGCGGAAAAGCGGTCCTGGCTCAATGTTACGGCACCACCGGCACGCACTTGACGCACACGGGCACTGGCACCTGGAGCACCTGGCCGGTGGCACGCAGGCGGCCGGTTTGCTGGTCGATGCGGAACACCACCACCGTATCGGAGTTCTGGTTGCAGGCAAAGAGCCACCGCCCGGTGGGATCCATGCCGAAGTTGCGGGGGATTTTCCCTTGGGTGGGCTCGTGGCCCACCAGGCTCAAGCGACCCGAGTCCGGATCGATGCGGAAAATGACAATGCTATCGTGCCCGCGGTTGGACCCGTAGAGAAACTTCCCCGAAGGATGCACTTGCACCTCGGCAGTGCTATCGCCGGGCTGGCGGGGCCGGGGAAGCGTATCCACCGTCTGAAACGGCTCCAGGGCACCCGTGGCCGGGTCGTAACGCATGGCCGTCACCGTGCAGAGCATCTCGTTGATCACGTAGGCGAAACGCCCGCTTGGGTGAAAGGCAAAGTGTCGGGGGCCTGAGCCAGGGGCCATTTTGGCAAACGGCGGGTCGTTCGGCTCCAGTGTCCCGGCCTTCGGATCGAAGCGGTAGATGAGCACCTTGTCCAGCCCCAGGTCGGCGGCAAAGGCGAAGCGGTTGTTGCGATCCAGGTTGATGGAGTGGGCATGAGGTCCCTTTTGCCGCCGGGGATCGACGCTGCTGCCCTGGTGCTGGACGACGCAACTGGGTTCTTTGAGCCGGCCCAGTTCATCCACCGGCAGCACGGCCACCGAGCCGCCGCCGTAGTTGGCCACCAGCACGTTGCGGCCCGTGGCGTCCACCACCAGGTGGCACGGCCCGGCTCCGCCCGAGGGCTGCCGATTCAGCGGCTCCAGTGCTCCGTTTTGCCGACACAGGGCGAAGGCGGCCACGGCCCCGGTGCGCTTCTGCTGGTAGTTGCCGATTTCGGTCACGCAGTATAAGAAACGCCCCTGGGGCGAGATGGCCAGGAACGAAGGGTTGACCACCCGGGCAGCCAGCACCGGCGGGCTCAAGCGGCCTGTGGCCCCATCCAGCCGGCTGACGTAGATGCCCTGGCTTTTGCCTCCGCGGGTGTAGGTGCCGAAATAGACCCAGTAGTGCTTGGCCTCCTCGGCCGGGAGTTTTCTTGGGAACATTCCCGCCGCGGCAGCACTCAGCAGGATGCTGGAAAACACCATCAGCATCCGACCCGCGGAGCGATGAGCTAGAGCACACATGGCCTACCCTCTCCGGTTCGATACGGGAGCACAATCTGGTTCACCCTCCAGTCCACGCGCCCATTAAACCCCTCGGGTGGACGATTCACAATAAGAAATCGCCAGTGCAACTCCGGAAGCGGATGCTCCCGGCTCGCTGTCCTCCGCCGACTGAAGTCGGCGGCTCGCCAATTTGCAAGAATTGACGCTTGTTCCTGCTCCCGGTGCGGAAGCACCGCCGCAAGACCCAAGACCCAAGACCCAAGTCCTCTGGAGCGGAAGCTCCAGCGCAACAGCGCACGGCGCAAGCCGCACGCCGATGTTGCTTCTCCCCGCACGGACGTGCGGGGCTCCTCAAGCCCCCAAGACTCCCGCGGCTGAAGCCGCGGGCTCGCCGTTGCGAGATTAACGCTTGTTCTTGCCGCGGAGCAGAAGCTCCGGCGCAAAAGCGCACGGCGCAAGCCGCACGCCGATGTTGCTTCTCCCCGCACTGACAAGCTGTCCCGGCAAAACTTTCATTGTATCCGGCGGCGTTTGCGATATGGTGAAAGCAGCCTCCCCCCGAAGGCAAGGAGCCGCGCGCCATGTACCGGCCGGATCGGATCAAGCTGCTCAGCTTCGATTGCTACGGCACGCTGGTGGACTGGACCACCGGGCTGGAAGAAGCGCTGGCCCAACTGGCCGCCCAGCATGGCCTTCGGTTGCCCCCCTGGTGGCTGGTCCAGGACTGGGAAACCGTTCAGTTTGAGCTCATTTGCGATCGCTATCGGCCCTACCGGGAGATCGTCTGCAATGCCACCTGCCGGGTGTTGGCCCGTTGGGGGCTGCGGCTTTCGCCCCAGGAGGCCCAGGCCGTGGTGGAGTCGCTCCCCCGCTGGCCGGTGTTTGCCGACGTGCCGCGGGCCCTTCCGGCCCTGGCCCGGCGATACCCCCTGGTGGTGGTCTCCAACATCGACGACGACTTGCTCTCTCGCACGCTGGAGCCGCTGGGCGTGCCTTTTGCCGGGGTGGTGACCGCCCAGCAAGTGCGAAGCTACAAGCCGCAACTGGCCCACTTCCGCGAGCTGCTGCGCCGCTTCCAGGTGGCCCCCGAAGAAGTGCTGCACTGCGCGTTCGGCTCCCGTTACGACCTGGCCCCGGCGGCGGCCCTGGGGATTCCCACGGCCTGGATTCGCCGCAGCGGGCAGGAAGACCACCCGGCGGTGGCCGCCACGGTGGTGGTCGATTCGCTGGAGGAACTGGCCGGGTGGCTCGGCGTTCCCCTTGCCACAGAAGAACCCGCCCCGCGATGAACAAGCCCAACCCTGCCACTCGCCGACGTTTCCTTGCCCAACTGGCCGGGGGAGCCCTGGCCCTGGGATTGCGGAGTGCTACCATGAGCGAAGCTGCCCCGCCCGGATGGCCCGGCGGAGGATACGACCGCCCGGGCCGCTACCCCAAGCAAAGCCGTTCGGTCACCGTGGCCAGCGGCGGCATGGTGGCCACCAGCCATCCGCTGGCGGCGTTGGTGGGGCTGGACGTTCTCCGGGCCGGAGGCAACGCCGTGGATGCGGCCGTGGCCGTCAACGCCATGCTGGGCGTGGTGGAGCCGATGAGCTGCGGCATCGGCGGCGATCTGTTTGCCATCGTGTGGGAATCCTCAACGGGCAAGCTGCACGGGCTCAACGCCAGCGGCCGGGCGCCCCGGCGGATCACTATCGAGGAGTTCCGTCGGCGTGGGCTGCGTTATGTACCCGTAGAGGGGCCGCTTTCCTGGTCCGTGCCCGGTTGCGTGGCCGGCTGGGGCGACCTGCTGGCCCGCTTCGGCAGCAAATCGTTGCGCGAGCTGCTGGCCCCGGCCATTCACTACGCCGAGCAGGGTGCCCCGGTGCCGGAAGTCATCGCCGGCTACTGGCGAGGGGCCGAAGCTTCGCTGCGGCGCTGGCCCCACGCGGCCAGAACCTATCTCCCCGAAGGCCGAGCCCCGCGGCAAGGTGAAGTGTTCCGCAACCCCGACCTGGCCCGCAGCTACCGCCTCATCGCCCGCGACGGTCCGGCCGCCTTCTACCAGGGACCCATCACCCGGCAGATCGTCCAGTTTTCCCAAGAACACGGCGGCTTTTTCACCCTGGAGGATTTTGCCCAGCACCGCAACGAGTGGGTTCAGCCGGTCAGCACCACCTACCGCGATCACCAACTGTGGGAGCTGCCTCCCAACGGCCAGGGCATCGCCGCCTTGCAGATGCTCAACCTCCTCGAAGCGTTCGACCTGAAGCGCTTCGGCTTCGGCTCGCCGGAGCACGTGCATCTGCTGGTGGAGGCCAAGAAACTGGCCTTTGCCGATCGGGCCCGGTACTACGCCGACCCGGCCATGGCCCAGGTGCCGGTCAA
>JALSGI010000445.1 GCA_026982835.1 Planctomycetota bacterium
GCATCATGGCGGCTGGTACGGTGGCTACGGCCACTACGGGCACGGTTGGTACGGTGGCCATCACGGCTGGTACGGTGGTCACGGCCACGGGCATCACGGTTACTACCACCACTAAAGAAGCCTGCGAGTCGAAGATCAGCAGGCCAAGCTGGATTGGGCGTTCCAACTGTTCCTCAAAGCTAGGGAGGGAGCAAGGATGAACCGCTGGATGAAATGGTTGGTCGTACCGGTCGTGCTGATCGGCGCCTTGGTTTGGGCCACGCCACGACAGGCCCAGGCCGGACCCTGGGGAGTGCACATCGGCTGGGGGTGGGGCCATCACCACCATCACCATGTGTACCACCCGGGCCATTTCCACTATGTGCCGGGCCACTTCCACTACAGTCCTTGGGGAAGCTACTACCATCCGAGCTATTACCGCTATCACCCGGGACACTGGCACACGTTTTGTGACTAGGCTGCACCCGGTCAAGACGGCAACTATCACTTTCCCCGGCAAACGACAATCGTCCGGTCAGGAGACCTGGCCGGACGATTGCTTTCCCCCCTGGGTACGTCAGCAACGGCTGGCGACTGACTCGGCTGTGGTGTTCGGACGTTTCCCTGTATCGGCAACCCCCCGGGGGGACTTTGGCTTTTTCTCTCTCCGGGCCGCAAATTGCCCTGCGATCCTCTCGGCACGCTCTGCAATCTCTTAGCGGTTCTTGTTCGGCTTCCGGTCGGATGACACTATAGTGAAAGCGGAGACTCTGGCGTGGAGTTCGAGTGAAGAATCGCGGGTTGATGCCCACAGAATCCCCCCGACATGGAAAGGGGAATCCATGAAACGCATCTTCTGCGGGATCGTTGCCGGGTGCATGGGATGCTTGCTGTTGCTGGCAACATCCGGGCTGCGGGCCGAACCGGGAGTGCTTCCTACCGACGACCAAGGCCGCCCGCTCAATCTCGACTTCGAGACCGGCACGCTCCAGCACTGGCACCCCCAGGGGGACGCCTTCCGCAATCAGCCCATCCAGAGCGATACCGTCCGTCGCCGCCGCCGCGACATGCGCAGCAACCACCAGGGGCGCTACTGGATCGGCGGCTACGAACGCCACGGCGACCGCCCCACCGGCACCCTCACCTCGGTGCCGTTTCGGGTGACGCACCGCTGGGCCACGTTCCGCATCGGAGGCGGGCACCATCCCAGCACCCGCGTGGAGCTGGTGCGGGCCGACACCGGCGAGGTCTTCTTCCGGGCCAGCGGGAACGATCAAGAAAACATGCGCCTGGTGCGGGTGGACCTGAAAGACCACTTGGGCAAGAAGATTTTCATCCGCATCGTCGATCAGCACTCCGGCGGCTGGGGGCATGTGAACTTCGACGATTTCCGCTTCCACAAGCAAAAGCCCAAAATTGTCCAACTCCCCGGCGTGCGCCCGCCACTGCCTGAGCCGGACCAGTACCCCTACGCCCTCATCCCGGCCGAACAAGCCGCCCGGGTGATGAAGCTGCCGCCGGGGTTTTCGGTCCGCGTGTTTGCTGCCGAGCCGGACGTGCGCCAGCCGGTGGCCATGACGCTGGATGATCGGGGGCGGCTCTGGGTGGCCGAAGCCTACTGCTATCCCCGCCGCGCCCCGGAAGGCCAAGGACGCGACCGCATCCTCATCTTCGAGGACACCGACGGCGATGGCCGCTTCGACCGCCGCAAGGTGTTCATTGACAAGCTGAACCTGGTAAGCGGGCTGGAGGTGGGTTTTGGCGGCGTGTGGGTCGGAGCGGCTCCTTACCTGCTCTTTATCCCCGACCGCGACGGCGACGACCGACCCGACGGCCCCCCGCAAGTGCTGCTGGACGGCTGGGGCTACCAGGACACGCACGAAACCCTCAACGCTTTTATCTGGGGACCCGACGGCTGGCTCTACGGGTGCCACGGCGTGTTTACACACTCGCTGGTGGGCAAGCCCGGCACCCCCAAAGAAAAACGCGTGCCGCTCAACTGCGCCATCTGGCGCTACCATCCCACGCGGCACAAGTTCGAGGTCTTTGCCCACGGCACGAGCAACCCCTGGGGCGTGGATTTCAACGACTATGGCCAGGCGTTCTGCACCGCCTGCGTGATCCCGCACCTGTTCCACGTGATCCAAGGCGCCCGCTACCATCGCCAGGCCGGACGGCACTTCAACCCCTACACCTATGCCGACATCCGCACCATTGCCGACCACCTGCATTACCTGGGTCCCACTCCGCACAGCGGCAACAACCGCTCCGACGCTGCCGGTGGGGGCCACGCCCACTGCGGGGCGATGATTTACCTGGGAGGGGCCTGGCCGGAGAAGTACCGCGGGCAGATTTTCATGAGCAACATCCACGGCCAACGGATCAACATGGACCGGCTCGAACCACGGGGCTCCGGCTACGTGGGCCGTCACGGTCCCGATTTTCTGCTCACCGGCGACCGGGCCTCGCAGATGATCGCCCTCCGCTACGGGCCGGACGGGCAGGTGTACATCCTCGACTGGTACGACATGCAGGCCTGCCATACCACCGACCCTCGCCGCGTGGACCAGCGAAACGGCCGCATCTACAAGGTCATCTACGGCAAGCCGCAGCCGGTGCAGGTCAACCTGGCTCAAAAGACCGATCTGGAACTGGTCCAACTGCAACTGCACCGCAACGACTGGTACGTGC
>JALSGI010000446.1 GCA_026982835.1 Planctomycetota bacterium
GCGGTGATGTCCCCCACCGGCTTGGCCGTGCCGGGGCTTTCGGTTTCGGCCTGCTTGGCCGCCTGCTGGGCCAGGTGGTTGAGCACCTCGTGCGAAAGCCAAAGCCCGGCGCAATGGTCGCACTCCAGGGCCGAGAACTTCTCCTGGCCGAAGCGGCGGGAATGCAGGCGTACCGGCGGGCCGCAGACCGGGCAGAAGTACTCGCTCATCTGCCCCAACTCCTCCTCCACCAACAGCCGCTCCCCGCAGGCGTGGCAAAACTGGGCCGAATCGCGCACATAGGCCAGGCAATGCGGGCAAACCGCCCCTAGCTGCTGATCGTGCACCGTAAAGGCCGCTCCGCAGTAGCCGCAGCGCAGCTCGTTCCCCTGCCGCGGACCGCCGCAAGAAGAACACCGCACCACGGCCGCCTGGTGTCCCTGGGGAGCCTGTACTGGAACCACCTGGCCGCAGCGGCAGCGGAAACGCGTACCCGGGGCCAGGTCTGTGGCGTCGTAGGTGCGATGGCACTGCGGACAAGCGACCAGCTGTTTCATGGCCCAGGAAAGTCTCACATAAAGGGGCACGTGGCGGCTCTTGAAGACCATTCGCTTTTTTCATTGTGTGCTTGGCCGTTTGTGCAGGCCAAGGGCGTTTTGCGGAATCGGTTCTGCGCAGCCGCTCCTGGAGGGCTTGGGGGGCGTGGAGGCGTGGGGGCTTGGAGGGCTTGGCGAGCCGCCGCCGTCAGCCGGCAGAGAGCCCAAGAGCCCCCCGCGGAAGCGGGGGGAGGCGCGAGAATCGGCTTGCGCGATGCGGCTTGCGCCGTGCGCTGGAGCTTCCGCTCCGATGCAAGAATAAACGCCGGTTCTGCGGGCGACTCACTCCGGCCGGAAGCGGCCACTGCGCAGAAAACACTCCACCGCTTCGATCACTTGCCGGTGGCGCTTGAGCTTGCCGTGCGTGCACCGCACCTGGAGAAAGTCCGCCTCGCCCTTGAGATGCGTGCTGGCCACGCTTACCAGGCCGTCGTCGTCCCCGGGAATCAGCGGATTGTAGCCCTTGTCGTCCCCGCGGCCGCCGGCGAGGACGCCAAAAGGGACTGGGGGCACGGGGAGATTTTTGGCCTCGTGGGCCAGTTGGTGTCCCGAGGGACCGAACACCATGCGGAACGCATGCGTGTCGCTGAATCGCCGGGCCAGTTCGGCCCCTTGGTTGGGCACGCCCAGCAGCACCACGCGCCCCAGCCGCGGATCGCGGTGATGCTGAAAGTAAGCCCGCACCACCAATCCCCCCAGGCTGTGAGCCACCAGGTGGATGCGCTGGACACCCTCCAGCGACTGCAGCAGGCGATGCAGGCACCGGGCCACATCGTGCACGCTTTGGCGGGTGCTAGAGTAATCGAAAGGCACCACCACATATCCCCGGCGACGAAGCGCCTCGGCCATGGTTTTGAACGAGCGGGAAGAACGCCCAAACCCGTGAACCAGCACCACGGCCGTCCCCTGCAGGGGGGGAAGCTGCACCTGGCGTTTGATCTCCTCCAGGCGGCTTTGGCACTGCGGGTAGGTGCCGGAGGCGTGGCGATAGTTCCGGGGGTCCAGCAACCGATAGTGGCCTGTGAAGGCGTTCTGCTGAATCCGCCACCCGTGGAACCAGAGCACGTCGCACCAGAACTGCCGCCCGCCCAGGGTCTTGTTGTACCAGCGGCGCGGGGGCGCGGAGTCTCCCCGGGGCATCGGCTCGCCGGAGCCGGTACGTGGTGGCACCAGCAGGACCAACAGGCTCGCAGCCGCCAGCCACATCCTCCGGCGGCCTCGTCCCGCAAACGGCACTTTGTGCATGGCTGCTTGTCCGTTCGGCATGCCGGGGGGTCCCCAATACGCCCCCGCATTTGCTCTCCAGGGGGCTCATCTCCTCCAGGCGGAATTTGGCGCAAAATATAACACTCCGGCAAGCGGAAACCAGAAAAACGTTTGACAGCTTGCCTTCCAGCGGTCATCATCCGCCCGGGTTTCCTTTGGGGCACGCGTTGTGTTGCAGGAAGCTGCCGTGCATCCGCTGGTGTTGTTGTTGATCGGGATGGCGATTGTGGTCGGGGGCATCCTCTGGCTGCGGTTGCCTGCGTTTGTGGCCTTGTTGCTGGCGGCGCTGGCCGTGGGCTGGGGGGCCGACCCTCGGGCCGGCACGCGCTATCTGCTCGATTCGCTGGCCGGGCAGGTGGTTCGCCAGGCCGAAGCAGGCGGCCTATGGGTGCAGCTTCCGCGCCAGGTGACCCCCGAGCCGGGAATGCTGCTTTTTGCTTACCCGGACCGGCCCGCTGCCGCCGGGCTTCTGGCCCCTTCAGCTCACCTGGTGTTGCAGCGCCAAGCGACACCCGGGGACGACGTGCCGCCGGGAAGCTGGCTGGCCCGGGTTGTGCAAGGGCAGGTGGCAGCGGGCATGCGGGTGGTCCACCCCAACCAGTGGCACCACGCGGCCCGAAGCACCCGCCGCGGCGTGGCGCTGCGGGTGGCCGAGGCGTTGGGCAGCACGTGCGGCCGGATCGGGCTGCTGATTGCCATGGCCTCGCTGGTGGGCCGGGCGATGCTGGAGAGCGGGGCGGCCGACCGGATCGTGCGAGCGCTGCTTTCCGGGCTGGGGGAGGCCCGGGCGGCCCTGGCGTTTCTCGTCGGCGGGTTCGTGTTGGGTAT
>JALSGI010000447.1 GCA_026982835.1 Planctomycetota bacterium
CTGCTGTTCCACGATCCGTTTCTCCGGGAGGCGGCCCAGGTCCAATAAGACGGCCGGTTGACGGAATCCGCACCTGTTCTTGCGTTCGGCTCCGGGAGCTGGCACTTCCGGCTCGCTGTTCAACCGCGGGCTTGCCGGTGTTATTCGACGTTTTTCTTACACTGGAGCGGAAGCTCCTTGCGCAAGCCGCAAGTCGCAGGTCGCAAGCCGATTCTATTTCTCCCCGCACTAACATGCGGGACTCCTCAAGACCCAAGACCCAAGACCCACGACCTCCTAAGCGAACAGGTCTTTCAGCACCCGGGCCTCGTTGGTGGGGCCGATCAGCCGCTGCTGCAAGCCCTGGAAGGGGAAGGTGAGCCGGTAGGGATTCAGGCCCAGCAGGTGCAGGATGGTGGCCTGCAGATCGCGGACGGTGGTTTTGTTTTCGGCCACGAAGTAGCCCAGCTCGTCGGTCGCCCCATAGGCCAGGCCGCCGCGGATGCCACCGCCAGCCAGCCAGATGGAGAAGGCGTGCGGGTGGTGGTCCCGGCCCAGGAACTTCGAGCCGTTCCGCTCCTCGTTCATCGAGGTGCGGCCGAACTCGCCGCTGAAGACCACCAGCGTCTCTTCCAGCAGCCCGCGCTGTTTCAGGTCCAGCAGCAAGGCGGCCAGGGGTTTATCGACCTGCTTGACCTTGTTGGGCAGGCCGTGGACGATGTCGTTCCCCTTGGCGGTGCCGTGGTGGTCCCAGCCCCAGTCGAACAGTTGCACATAGCGCACGCCTTGTTCCACGAGCCGTCGGGCCAGCAGGCAATTGTTGGCAAACAGTCCCTTGCCCGGCTTGGCCCCGTAGAGATCGAGCACATGCTGGGGCTCTTTGCTCAGGTCCATCACCTCGGGCACGGCCAGCTGCATGCGGTAGGCCAGCTCGAACTGGCGGATGCGGGTGAGGGTTTCCGGGTCGCCGAACAGCTCCAGCTCCTTGCGATTGAGCCGTTCCAGGGCCTGGATGGTCCGCCCGCGCAAAGTGCGGCTCATGCCGCGGGGGTTGTTGACAAACAGGATCGGCTCGCCGGTGGTGCGGCACTGCACGCCTTGAAACACCCCGGGCAGGAAGGCCGAACCCCAGAGGCTCTTGCCGCCGCTGGGATCGGTGCCGCCGCTGATGAGGACCACAAAGCCGGGCAGGTTTTCGTTTTCCGAGCCCAGCCCCCAGGTGATCCAGGAGCCCATCGAGGCTCCGCCGAAGCGGGGCATGCCGGTGTAGAGGAGCAGTTGGGCCGGAGCGTGGTTGAACTGGTCGGTGGTCATCGAGCGGACCAGGCACACTTCATCCACCACCTCCCCCCAGTGTTCCCACAGGTCGCTGACCACCATGCCGCACTTGCCCCGGGGGCGGAACTTGTACGGCGTGCCCAACAGCTTGGGCCGACCCTTGATGAAGGCGAACCGCTGGCCCTTGAGCAGCTCTTCCGGGCAGGGTTGCATGTGGTGCTTGACCAGCTGGGGCTTGTAGTCGAACAGATCCAACTGAGTGGGGGAACCGGCCATGTGAATGTAAATCACATGCTTGGCCCGAGGGCGATGGTGCGGTTCCTTGGGGGCAAGCGGATTGAACTTGCGGCCGGGGGCCGCTTGGGCCGAACCCAGCAGTTGGGAAAACGCGATGGTGCCCAGCGTCGATTGCAGCAAGAAGTGCCGCCGGGTGAGCAGTTGGGCGTAGCGGGATTTCAGGTCCATGGCGTCTCTCCCGTGCTTGCGCCGCAAAGGCGGGTAGCCGGTCCCGGAGGAAAACCGGCTCGCGGGCAGGGGGCAGGTTGCAGCCATCATGGGCGGGGATCGCCTGCGGCAGGCGCAGGAAGCGACCCCACACGCTTGCGGCCACCTGGGGCCTTGGCCGTCATTATAAACCAAATCGTCCGAATTGTCGCCAGGGTTTTGCAAGGCAGGCGGGCAACTTTTCGCAGGGGCCGTTTCCCGATGCCGAGGAGCGAAGCCTTCTTGCCGATCCTTCCCCCCCAGGCTCCCCGCCCGAGCGGCTACTTGGCCACAGCACGATAGCCCTGCGGGCGTTGCCGGTGCCAGTGCCAGGCGGTGGTGATGATCTGTTCCAGGGAGCTGTCTTGGGGATGCCAGTGAAGCTCTTGCCGGGCCTTGCTCCAATCGGCCACCAGCAGGGGGGGGTCGCCGGGGCGGGCCGGGGCGAAGCGGACCGGGATCGGGTGCCCGGTCACCCGGCGGCACATCTGGACCACTTCCAGCACGCTGGAGCCCCGCCCGCTGCCCAGATTGTACGCCCGAAAGCCGGGAGCGTCCAACTGCTGTAAGGCGGCCAGGTGGGCGCGGGCCAGATCGTCCACATGCACGTAGTCCCGCACGCAGGTGCCGTCGGGGGTGGGGTGCTGTTGGCCGTAGATGGTCAGCACTTCTTGCTGACCCAGGGCCACCCGCAGCGTGTTGGGGATCAGGTGGGTTTCCGGCCGGTGGTCTTCCCCCAGGGGGAAGAGCCGGCTGGCACCCGCGGCGTTGAAGTAACGCAGCACCACCACGCTAAACCCGCAAGCTCGGGCGTAGTCCTCCAGGGCGTGTTCCACGGCCAGCTTCGTGCGGCCGTAAGGGTTGATCGGTTCCCGGGGATGATCCACCGGCAGGGGCAGTTTTCGGGCCAGGCCATAGACG
>JALSGI010000448.1 GCA_026982835.1 Planctomycetota bacterium
CCCCAGTACGCCGCCCCCGAGTTGCTGGAAGGGGCCGACGGCACCCCCCGCAGCGACTTGTGCAGCCTGGGCTATGTGCTGGTGGAGATGCTGGCCGGGGTGAGCCCTTTTGCTCAGCAAACGACCTTGCGCGAGCTGCTGGAGGCCAAGCGCCGCCTGGTGCAGCGGCTGCCGGAGCTGCTGCCCCAGGAAGTGGTGTGCAACGAGTTGCTGATGCACATCTGCCGCGGATTTGTAGCTGCTGATCCGGCTTGTCGCTTCCCCAGCGCCGAGGCGGCCGACCTGCTGGACCGCGGAGCGGCCAGCTTTCAGCGGCAGCTGGTCAAGGGGGACCTGGCCAGCGAGTACGAAAACGAAATCCGGCTCTGGCTGGAGGAGCTGGACTGAACTTCGCGGCGGTGCACCTGCCAGGCCAGCCAGCTCAAAAATCCCAACCACAACACCAGCAGCACTACGGCCAGCACCAGCAGCCCGCGGCGGCGCTTCAGCGGCCGGGGAGCGATCCATCCAGGGGGAGGCGATTCAGGCATGCTCCAGCCTTTCTCGTTTTGATTGAAACCGCCGGGAACTCATGTGCCCGGCTGGCCGGTGGTACGGAATCGGCGTTTGTTTTTTGCCTCGGTGAGGCCCCGGCTTTAGCCGGGGGAGTCGTTTACAAACTAACGCTTTTTGTATTTCCTCCGCCAGCTGAAGCTGGCGGCTCGCCGGGGGTAAACAAGAGCTGACGCTTGTTCTTGTACCAGCGAGCCGCGAGCGGCAACTCGCAGAGAAAGCCGGAACCCAACGAAGATTTTCGCTTCTTCGGCCTCGTTACGCGCTGCGCTTCCACGGCAACTGGAACGGCGGGGGCTGGTCGAAGGCGGTTTCAAAGTCATATACGTTGTCGAAGTCTTCCCGGCGGTCCTGGGGAGTTTTGCGCATCTGGCGGATGCGGATCAGGTTATAGACCATCTCGCCGAAGTCGCCGGTGGAGTGGATGTTCCAGCAGCGGAACACGCAGCGGGCCATGTAGCCGAACTGCTCCAGAGCGTAGCGGCGGATCGCCTCGCACAACTCCTGCCCGGTCAGGTGGCGGTGTGGCTCCTCGGATTCTTCTAGCTCGTCCTCGCCGGGCACCGGTTCGCTCACCGCCTCGGTCCCCCAGCCCAGGTGTTTCTGGGCGTATTCCATGGCCTCGAACAGAAAAAGGTAGGCTTGCAGCGGAAAGCGGCGATCTGCCTGGACCAGCTTGACCAACGGATGATCGGGATCCACCAGCGTCATGGGGAGGGAAAGCGGTTTCTGGGGGAAAACATCAGGGCGGGAACACTCCTCCGTGGCCAGGGGGCATCCGTGAGCAGGGCAGCTTGCCCGGTCCAGTTCCTTATCTATAGACACCAAGGGACGAGCTGTCAAAGGGAGGTCAGAGGTCAGTGCCGGAAGTGCCGCCGGGCGGTAAGCACCATGGGCAAGCGGTGCTGGTTGCAGGCGGCGATCACTTCCGCGTCGCGCTTGGACCCGCCGGGCTGGATCAGCGCCGCCACGCCGGCCTGGGCGGCCAGATGGACCGAATCGTCGAAGGGAAAAAAGGCATCGGAGGCCAGCACGGCCCCTTGAGCCCGGGAACCGGCCTTGTGAATGGCGATCCGCACCGCGTCCACGCGGCTCATCTGGCCTGCCCCCACCCCCACCAGCATCCCCCGGCGGCAAAGCACGATGGCGTTGGATTTCACCTGGGCCACCACCCGCCAGGCGAACTCCAGTTGGGGCCAGAGCTCTTCGGGCACAGGGGTTTCGGTGGGCACACTCCAGCCTGCGCGGTCGATCGGCACCTGGTCGGCCTGCTGCACCAGCAGTCCTCCTGCGATGCTGCGCAGCTGCCAGGCGTGGCTTTCGTCGAGCAATTGGCCCACTTCCACCAGCCGCACGTTGCGCCGCCAGCTGGGCACGGTGGTGAGCACTTCCAGGGCGGCTGGCTCGAAGGCGGGGGCGATCACCGCTTCCAGGAACCCGGCCTGGGCCAGTTGCCGGGCAGACGGCTCATCCAGCGGGCGATTCACTCCCACGATGCCACCAAAGGCGCTTTGGGGATCGCCCGCCAAGGCTTTCTGAATCGCCTGCGGCAGCTCCTCGGCCACGGCCGCCCCGCAAGGGTTGGTGTGCTTCACGACCACCGCGGCCGGTTGCTCGAAGCTACAGGCGGCCCGCCAGGCGGCATCCAGATCCAGGTAGTTGTTGTAGGAAAGCTCCTTGCCGTGCAGTTGCCGGGCTTGAAGCAGGCTGCCTGCCGGCTCCGGCAACCCTGCGGCGCGGAAAAGCCCCGCGGCCAGGTGCGGATTCTCGCCGTATCGCAGCGGGGCCGCTTGCCGCAGCGAAAGCTGCACGCGGCGGGGCAAGGGGCCGGAGTCGGTCCGGCGGGCAAACCAGTTGGCAATGGCCCGGTCGTAGTCGGCCGTGTGGGCAAACGCCGTGGCCGCCAGGCGACGCCGAAGCTCCAGCGACAGCCCCCCCTGGCTTTCCAGTTCTTGCAGCACTTCCTGGTACTGTTCCGGGGAGGTGAGCACGGCGGTGAAGCGGAAGTTCTTGGCCGCCGCCCGCACCAGGCTGGGACCGCCGATGTCGATCTGCTCGATGGCCTCGGCCTCGGTCACCTCGGGGCGAGCGATGGTTTGCTCAAAGGG
>JALSGI010000449.1 GCA_026982835.1 Planctomycetota bacterium
AAGTCCAGCGGGCATCGGCCCAATAGATCCAGGCGGTCTGGGCTGTCCCGGCGGCAGCCAGCCCGGGCACCACCACCTGCACGCGACTAAGCCCTTCCTGCGGCGAAGAAACCAGCACCAGTGCCTGCCCCCGGCGGATGGTTACATCGTCGCGCGGATCGGGCGTGCTGCGCGACCAGGCCAGGTCGCGTGTGGCGGTGAGGGTGATTACGTGAGCATCGCTGATTTTCCGCGGGCTGGTAAAGGGAGGGAGGAGCCGCGTCAGGGGGGAAGCGGCAGTGGCCAGATCGAGCCGCCCGACGCTTTGCGGGGCCAGCACCCAATCCACCCGCTGGCCCGGCAACGGCCGGCCGCCGAAGTGCACCTCGGCCACAAGGGGCACGGAGCTGCCGATCACGGCCGCCGTTTGTTGGGGTCGCACCTGGACGCTCACTTGGCCGGGCAGGGGGGCGCCCGTGCCGGGAGAAGTTACCAGCGGCGGAGGCGGAGCCACGTAGGT
This sequence comes from Planctomycetota bacterium, assembly GCA_026982835.1. Lineage (GTDB taxonomy): Bacteria > Planctomycetota > Planctomycetia > Pirellulales > S012-138 > S012-138. The sequence continues at coordinate 500 of JALSGI010000449.1, forward strand.
GGGGGTGCCCGGCGGCGGAGCCCAAGGGGCGCAGCCCCCCCCGGCGGCGGCGATCCCTAACAGAACCGCCGTCACGGCAGCGGTCCAAGCCGGCCGTAACACCGGGGCGAACATCCGATTCCGCAAAAGGAGCACCACGCGGCGGGCAATCCTGCTTCCGGCCCGGCGCGCACTGCGAGAGCCGGAAACACTGCGGCGGCACGATAAAAAGGCAGCAATTTGCCGACAAGAGCAGTCCGCTGCGGCCCCTTGGCCGGTAGTGCTGGCAATGCTAGCCCCAAAAGCACATTCCGGAGGCTTTACTCAGGTTTTTTGCGCTTGAGCTTCTCCTGGTCGAGAAACAGCGGAATCGTGTAGCCGCCCACCAGGTTCCCCTCCGGATCGAAATAGACCCAGTCGTTCAACTCCGCCACCGGCACCCGCACACGGGAACCGTACTTCAGCTGGCCCAGGTCCACCGGATCGTTGCCCAGCGTGCCGTAGATGTAATCTCCTTCCAGGGCGGTGACCTCGATCCAAATGAACTCCGTGTTGTCTTCCACGGTGATGGGGGCCTTGACCGCAAAGTCGGAGCCCCTTTTTTGCTCAAACGCCTCGACGAACTGGGGCCAGGTTTGCCGGGCCTGCTGCTCGGCTTGGCGCATGCGAGGATCGTCCGGAGCGACTTCCAACAGCGGGATGGGAGCGGAATCTTGCAGGGCTTTGAGCGGGTGGGGGGCTCGCAACGCCGCCAGGGTTTCCTCGGTGACGGGAAACGCCTGGCCGGTCTCCGGCACGAAAATCGCCAGGCACCGCTGGTCCACCAGCTCCAGAAACAAGCGAGCAATCAGGTGATACAATCGGCGATGCTCATCTGGCGAAATGGCCTCTGGTATTCCCACGGCGTCCACGCTGAACCACGCCCGGTGCTGAAGAAATAGTTTCCGCAGTCGCAGGTCCATGATCTGCTGGGTCACTTCTTCCACCTCTTCCACGTAGGTTCGGGGCATGTTGTGCACCAGGAAGAATCCTCTTTGCCAGAACACGGCCGAGGTGCGCGGGTGATAGGCCACAAAGCCATCTTCGCTATCTTCTGAGCTGGTCCCGATGCGAGGATCCCAGGCCTTCTGTACCGCTTGCAGCAGTTTCCGCTTGTTCAGTGGCAGCGGTTCGCTGAGCAACCCTACCAGGGAGATAAAGGGGGATTCGTCTTCGGAGGCCGCCCCTTTCCGCTTCTGAAGCCAGTACCACCCGGCTGCCACGGCTGCCGGCAGCAGGACCACCAGTGCGAAGATGCCGAAACAGAAAGATGCCAGGTCCATCGAGTTTCCCCGAGAAAGCCGAGGGAAGGAGGTTCTGCTCCTTGAAGGCCACAGCCCCACGTACATTTCAGCTTAGCCAAGGGCCGGGACCGCGTGTATCTTTTCCCCGAAAAAAATCTTCCAGGCCGCGGTCCACCGGAGGCCGAAGATACCGAAACAAAAAACGCAACCCCTCAGCCCAGCCAGGCGGCAAACTGCTCTTGCAGCGCTTCCAGCCCTGCGTTGAGACAGGTTACCGTGCTGGTAAAGCTCACCGCACGGCAGCCGTGTTCCACGGCCCGTTGGACGAACCGCACACTGGGGGCCACCGTGGCCCACGCCTTCCCGTGCCGCCGACAAGCCCGCTCCACCGCCACAATGGCCTCCCAGAGCTTGGGATGATCCCACTGGCCCAGAATGCCCAAGGCCTGGCTCAAGTCGGCCGGGCCCACAAACAGCACGTCCACCCCCTCCAGAGCGGCGATGGCCTCCACGTCGTTCAGCGCCCCGAGGGTTTCGATCTGGATGGCCACCAGTTGTTCCTGGTTGGCCCGGCGGGCAAACTCCACCGGCTCCAGCTGGGCGTAGCGGCCGTCGCGGCCGCCGGAGTTGAACCCCCGGTTTCCCAGCGGGGCGAACTTGCTCCAGCGAACGAACTGCTCGGCCTGCTGAGCGCTTTCGATCCGGGCGGCCATTACCCCGGCCGCCCCGGCTTCCAGATTCTGGGTGACGGCCTCGTAGCCGGTGGGGGCCATGCGCACGAAACATTCCAAACCGTGCGCCTGCCCGGCCAGTACGGCCGTGACGATCTGATCGTAGGTCCAGCCGCCGTGTTCCTGGTCGATCCAGAAGGCGTCGAACAGCCCCGAAAGCCCGAACACGTCGATCACCACCGGATGCGGGACGCGGCTCACGGCAAACAGCCGCAACAGGCGATCTTCCAAGAAGCGTTGTCTCAGCGAGGGCATGCTTCGTTCCTGGAAAAAGCGTTCGTCTTTACCGTCCGTCCGTATCCGGAGGAGAAGAGCCGCCAGCTTGCACCGGGCCACGGGACCCGCTGCGGCACACCCCCAGCCAGGGCGGAAGAACACGGCCCGAGTGTGACCCCCCTCAGGCGAAAAATCAACCGCCGCCCCGCCCGAAACGGGATTCGGTTGGCAAAAATGCGGAGTTTGTGGTAGATTCAGCAACCGAAGTCGTTCTAGTCCTTTTTCCGTTTCTGGGGTGTGTCCCCTCCTATCGGTGGAGGAACCGTTCGTGCAATCTTCTCGCAGTGCATGGTCGGCAGGCTGGCTTTTCCGTTCGAGCTTGGTGGCAGCTGCTTTGGCGTTGTGGTTTGTTTCCGGGTGCGGCAGCAAAGAGGAGAAAAAAGAAGAAAGCTCCTCTGGCACTGGTCAAAAAACGGCCAGCGCTCAGCCATCCGGAGGGAGTGGCGCCAGCCCTGGATCTTCGGCAGCCCCGGGTGGTCCCGGCGGACCTGGTGCCCCGGGTGGTCCGGGCGGGATGCCGGGTGGTCCGGACGGGATGCCGGGTGGTCCGGACGGTATGCCGGGGGGGCCCGGTATGCCGGGGGGGCCCGGTATGCCGGGAGGCCCGGGCGTAGGAGCCAAGACGCCCAAGCTCCCCAAGGACTTAGACGCTTGGAAGCCGGACGACTTCCGTAAAGCGCGCAAGTTCAACCATCCTAAGCTTCCCGAAGCCGTCGCCCGGCGAGCTGCCTCCACCACCAACAGTGCCGAATATGCGGCCTTATGGCTGGAGCTGCTGGCCATGAAGCCGCAAGGGGCCGCCGGGATGGGAGGTTTTCCAGGGTTTGGTGAGGGACCTCCTGGTGGGGAAGGACTCGGTCCTCCCGGTGGGGGACCTCCTGGTGGGGAAGGACTCGGTCCTCCCGGCGGGGGACCTCCTGGTGGAGAAGGACTCGGTCCTCCCGGCGGAATCGGACCAGGAGCCGAAGGACTGGGCCCCCCGGGAGGGATCCCCGGCGGCGGAGGGTTGGGGCCTCCGGGGGCCGAGGGGGTTGGTGGCTTTCCAGGTGGGCCGGGCGGAATGGGACCGGGAATGGGACCGGGAATGGGCTCCGGCTTTGGCTCCGCCTCCCTGGACAAGGCCACAGCGTCCCTGATCAAGGCTTTGGTGAGCAATCGGACGCCGCAGGCATTTCAAGGGGTGACGGGTCTGCTGGGCGGCAAGCTGAAGGTGGCCGCTGCGGATCAAGCCGTGGTGCAGGCGTTGCTTCAAGAGCTGGCCAACTCCTCCTCGCCGCAGCACCGCCAATTGTTGCAGCTTTGTATTTTGTTCCCGCAGAGGGTTCGTTCCGCGGGCGGAGGGAACGGCAAAATCACTCCCGCTCAGTTGCAATTGATGGCCCTGAAGCTCACCCAGGGCAAACTGCCCGGAACGATCCGCCAAAAACTGGCCCAAAACCTGCCCCGACTCCCGGCCGAGTCGCAAAAACAAGTTTTGCCCCTGCTGCTTGCCCCGTCGGTGGATAACATCCCCGCCCAGGTGACCCTCTACACGCAAGTCCATCTTCCAGCGCAGCAACAAGCCTACCTGGAGCGTCTCCTTGCCGAATATGCCCGGCAGCTGCTGTTGCATGGCATGGGATTGCCGTGGCGGGCGCTGTCGGCCGCCTCCGGTGGGAGCACACCCTTTGGACCGGGTTTCCCGGGTGGGCTCGGAGCCCCCGGTGCCCCAGGTGGCTCTAGTCCTGGTGGAGAAGGTCTGGGCGCTCCCGGGCCTGGTGGAGTTCCCGGTGCCGCGGGGGCGGAATTCTCAGCAGGAGGGGCGCTTGGACCGGGGGGAATTGATGGGCCAGGGATGCTCGGCGGCGAAGGCATGATGCCCGGAATGAGAGGCGGCATGACTCAAGCGCCTCGCGTTCCCCAATTGAACGAGCAACAGATGGCCCAGATCGTCCCATTGCTCTGGAGCTCTTCCATGATTGATCGGGTGGCCGCCCAAGTTCGCGCACAACGCGGCTTGGCCATGCGCTCCAGCTTGTTGCAATTGGCTGCCGTCATGCCCTTTCCCAAGGTACGCAATAGCCTGGACCAGCTGGTTCAGCAGCACTGGGCCGGAGGACCGCAAGCCTGGAGCGGCAAGAACTGGGGGATGTTCGAGGTGGTCGACCCGGGGTTGTTGTTTGTGCTTCGCCAGGCTCCCCGGCAGTCGCGGGACAAGACGCCTCGCCCCGGGCGGCGAAACACCGGTGGCAACAATCCTTTTGGTGGTGCTGGTCCCGCGGGGGGATTTCCCGGCGGAGGAGCTGGTCCTGCCGGTGAGATTTCCGGTGGCGGATTTCCCCAGGGGGGACAACCATTTCCCACAGGGAACAAGGGCTCCCAGGATCCCAAGCTCGCCTGGAACGACGCCACCGAAGACTTGGTCTTCCATCTTTGCTCCCGCTTTGCCCAGGCTGGAGTCCGAAGCCCAAGCAAAGGAGATGTCAAGTCCTTGCCCATCCGCATCCCCTCCACCTACACGGTGCTCAAGCAGTACCACTGCAGCTTGCCTGCCGACGTACCCCGTTCCCTGGGCTCCAAGTCGAACTGGCCGCGGCTGAAAGTCCACTTCCTGCGGCTTTCCCGCAAGGGAGCCATCAACAACGTGGCGCGCCCCTTTCAGCGCAAAGCCAAGCGCCACCTCAGCTTCGCCCGCAGTTACTGGCTGGAGTATTTCCAGGAGCAGGGTGATCGCCTGGTGTCGATGGACGTGCTGATCTATCCCAAGCCCGGCGTGGGTCCCCAGGCTCCCGCCCGAGGGGCATCTCGGCAGCGGGGTTCGCGGAATCGGCGAGGCGGACAAGAGTTCTTCGTGGACGTCTTGTACCTGGAAGTGGCCCGCTAGGGGCCCCGCAGGGTCTTCCCCCAGGGTGGCTGACCTGACTCCGGCATTGTACGTGTTTAGCCAGCTAGCACACTGTTGGTTCGACGCTTCCGCACGAGGCGGAAAGAAGCGTTTCTTCTTGCAACCGGCGAGCCGCCAGCTTCAGCTGGCGGAGAAGGTCAACACACAGGTGTTTCTTCGGCTCTCCCCGGGCTGAAGCCCGGGGCTCGCCGGACAAAAATTGACTCTTTTTGCTCTGGAAACACTCCGTTTTGTGCTGGCACGCTAAACGCGCATCCGGCAGATGCCGGAGGCTTTTTTGCTCCAGGGGAACGAGTTTCCCCCTGCCGGCGTATGGGAACACCCGAGCAGCTCCTCTTATACTGGAGCAGGGGGAAAGGTTCTTGCGAGCCCACTCCCCGCGCCCCGTGCTCGCTTGCCCTTGCCGCTTGACGCCGCAGCGGCTCTTGGGGCGCGCCGTGTCCCAAGCAAGCGATGGAGATACGAGCCATGAACCAGCCTGTGCCGCTGATCCTGGGGACCGCCGGGCACATCGACCACGGCAAGACCTCCCTGGTGAAGGCTCTCACCGGTACCGACACCGACCGGCTCCCCGAAGAAAAACGCCGCGGTATCACCATCGAACTGGGTTATGCCAAGCTCGACTTGGGGGAGGTGGTGCTGGGGATTGTGGATGTGCCGGGGCACGAGCGGTTCGTGCGAAACATGCTAGCCGGAGCCACGGGAGTGGACCTGGCCTTGCTCGTGGTGGCTGCCGACGAGTCGGTCAAGCCCCAAACCCGCGAGCATCTGGAAATCCTCAAGCTGCTGCGGCTCCGCCACGGCGTCATCGCTCTGACCAAGTGCGACAAGGTCGATGCCCAATGGCTGGAGCTGGTGGAGGAAGAGGTGCGCGAGCTGGTCCAAGGGACCTTTCTCCAGCACGCCCCCATGGTCCCCACCAGCGCCGCCACCGGCCAGGGCATCCCGGAACTGAAACAAGCCCTGTTCCAGGCGGCTCGACAGGCAGCCGCCCTCCGGGCCGCCGAACCGCTGGGGCCGTTTCGCATGGCCGTGGATCGGGTGTTCGTCAAGGAGGGGCACGGCACGGTGGTCACCGGCAGCGTCGTGAGTGGACGTGCCGAGGTGGGCCAGGAGCTGGTGGTGCAGCCGGGGGAAATCCCGGTGCGCGTGCGGGCCATCCAGTCCCACGAGCAAGCGGTGTCCTCGGTGCGTCGGGGGCAGCGGGCGGCGATCAACTTGCACGGCATCCACCACACGCAGTTGCGTCGCGGGCACGAGCTGTGCGAGCCGGGCTTTCTGGTCCCCAGCCGCTTGATGACCGTCCGCTGCCACCTGTTGCCCGGCGCTCCCCGGCCGCTTAAACACCGCAGCCGCGTCCGCTTGCACCTGGGAACGGCCGAAATCCTGGCCGTGGTTTCCTTGCAGGGGGCGGGCGAGCTCCTGCCCGGCAAGGACGGGCTGGCCCAGTTGTTCCTCGCCCAACCGGCTGTGGCCGCCTGGGGGCAGCCGTTCGTGCTGCGGAGCGAATCGCCGGTGGTTACCATCGGCGGCGGACACGTGCTGGACCCCCTGGCTCCCAAGCTCCGCCGCAAGGACGCTGCGGCCTGGGACTGGGCCCGGCGGCTCGACTCCCCCGACCCGATGCAACGTGTCCAGGCCGCCCTTTACTTTTTCGGTACGCGCCCCTGGAGTGAACGGGACCTAGTGCGGGCCACCGGGGTGACGGACCCCGAAAAGTACCTCCGCCAACTGGAGCAACAGGGCCAGTTGCTTCACCTGAGCTGGTCCCCCACCCGCAGTGCCACGCTCAGCCGCGATGCGGCCCAACGGGCCTTCCAGCAGATCGCCCAGGTACTGGAAAAACTCCACGCCCAGCAACCGCTCAAGTTGGGCATTGATCCCCACGAGGTGCTGCGGCGATTGAGCTACCTGGGGCCTTCGCCCCTGGTGCAGGCGCTGGTGGAGGAGATGGTCCGCCGGGGGCAGGTGCTGCGCAACGAGCAGGGGTTGCAGTTGCGGGGTCACGGGCCGAAGCTCTCCGCCGCCGAACGCCGCCTGCTGGGGGAACTAGAGCAGCTTTACGCCCGGGCCGGGGAGCGGCCACCGGGCGTGGAGGAGATCACCCGGCAGCTGGGAAAGAACCCCCAGCTGATCTCCAAGCTGCTCCAGCTGGCCGCTGCCCAGGGTACCCTGGTGCAGCTGTCCCCCACGCTGCTGATGCATCGAGACGCCGAGCGCCGCCTGCGCCGCCAGGTGGTGCAGCTGCTGGCCGATGGCCAGGGACGCACCCTTAGCCAGATTCGCGAGGCCCTCGGCACCACCCGCAAGTACGCCGTCCCCTTGTGCGAATACTTCGATTCCCTGGGACTGACCCGACGCCAAGGGGACCTGCGTGTGCTGGGTCCCCGGGCCGAGGAGCTGGTGGGCGAGGCGGCCGGCAGCGGCTGAGGAGCCGAGGCGCGTTTCCGTTCCGCGGTTGCGAGAACCCCCTGCCATGAACGATCATCCCCTGCGGCATATTCCCAAGGTGGATGCCTTGCTGCAACACCCCCGGGTGCAGGCGCTGGTCAAGCGTCATTCGCGGCGTCGGGTCACCCAGGCCATTCGCCGTTTCCTGGAGCACTTGCGCCGGGGCGTACTGCACCAGGGCGAGCAGCTCCCCCCGCATGAACAACTGCTGGATCAACTGGAACACTACGTACAGAGGCAGTGCCGCAACCCGCTCCAGGTGGTGATCAACGCCACGGGGGTGCTGCTCCACACGGGGCTGGGGCGCAGTCCCCTGGCCCCGGCGGCCGTGCAGGCCCTGGCCCACTGCGGGGGCAACTACGCCAGCGTGGAACTGGACCTGGAAAGCGGTCGCCGCAGCCAGCGCGTGCTGGCCGTGGCCCCGCTGCTGCAGGAGCTGACCGGGGCCGAGGCTGCCGTGGTGGTGAACAATAACGCCGCCGCCACGCTGATCGCCCTGGCGGCGCTGGCCCAAGGACGCGAAGTGGTCGTCTCCCGCGGCCAGCTGGTGGAGATCGGAGGCAGCTTTCGCTTGCCGGAAGTGATGGCCATGTCCGGGGCTCGCCTGCGGGAAGTGGGCACCACGAACAAGACCCGCTTGAGCGACTACCAGCAGGCCATCGGCCCCCGGACGGCCGCGTTGATGCGGGTCCACACCAGCAACTTCCGCATCGTCGGTTTCACCCAGGAAGTGCCGCTTGCGGAGCTGGTGGCTCTGGGCCGCCGCTACGATCTGCCGGTGATCGACGACATCGGCTCCGGGGTGATCGTCCCGTTGGACTTGCCGGAGCTGGAGCAGGAGCCGGTGGCCGCCGCCAGCGTTTCCCAAGGGGCCGAGCTGGTGCTGTTCAGCGGCGACAAGCTGCTTGGCGGGCCGCAGTGCGGGATCATCGTCGGCCGCCGCCGCTGGGTGGAGCAAATCGCCCGGCACCCGCTCATGCGCGCCTTGCGGGTGGACAAGCTCACCCTGGCCGCCTTGGCCGCCACGCTGGAACTGTACCTGGAGCTGGACCAGGCACGGGATCAGTTGCCGCTGCTGCGCATGCTCCACACGCCTCTGGACACCCTGAAGCGGCGCGCCCAGCGGCTGGTCCGGCGACTGCTGCAACAGGCCCCGGCCCTGGAGCCGCGAGCGGTGCGGGAAGTGGGCTACTTTGGCGGGGGATCCGTCCCCACCCAGCAGCTGCCCACCTGGTGCGTGGCCCTCTGTCCGCAGCACGCTTCGTTGGACCAGCTTGCCCGAGCCTTGCGCACCGGCTCTCCGCCGGTAGTTCCGCGGGTGCAGAAGGAACGGCTGCTATTGGACCTGCGTACGGTCTTTCCCGCCCAGGACTCCACGCTGGCCGAATCGGCGGTGCGGGCTTGGCAGCGGTGCCAGCCGCAAGGGGAAGGGTAAACATTTTTGGCAGCCTTCCAGGTCGATCCAGAACCCGCAGGCTGTCTCTGTCAACAGGTCTTCCCAGGATGTCTAGCTTGAAATCCTTCGTTCCACTTTTTCCCGTTGCTGGGCATAGACGGCTGATACCCTGTGCGATACACTTTGCTTGTTTGCAGGTGGCGCACCGGTACCCAGCAAGTTGTTCCAGCCTTTTGCCCCCTAGCAGGTTTCCCCGAATGGGTCCGGTCTGATGACGAAGGATTCTCTCACTTCGCTCTATGCACGATTTCTGCAACGGTACCATTTTGCCTTGTTGTGCATTTTTTTGTTTTTTCTCCCGTTTATCGTGATGGGGGCATTGCGGGCCATCCGGTCCAACACCAACAACGTCAAGGACTGGCTCCCGGACCGCTACCCGGAAACCAAGGAGCTGCGGAAGTTTCAAGAGAGATTCGGCACCGGCAGCGACCAGGTGGTGCTCATCAGTTGGGAAGGGGGGTACCTGGACGACGACCGCATCCCGCTGATGGCAGCCAAGCTCCGCGTGGCCCAGGCCCCCGAAGGGCCCAAGTTGTTTGAAACCGTGGAAACCGGCCCGGAGTTGCTGGAAAAACTGACCAACCCGCCCCGTACCAAGGACGGAAAATCCCCGGCCCGCATCTCACGCCGGAAAGCCTTGCAGCGGCTGGAGGGGACGCTGATCGGGCCGGAGTACCTCCAGGGCATCTGGCTGGACCCGGATCACCAGGAGCCGACCATCGGCAGGGTGGAGTTGGGTTCGGCGGCCGAGGCGGCCGGGTTGCGGCCCGGCCAGGTGATCCAACAGATCAACGGCAAGCCGGCCCGCGATTACCAGCATGCCCTGGAGTTGTTGCGGGCCAGCTACCGGGACGAGTTGGGCACCTTCGAGGTGTTGCTCCAAGGGGACGATCGGCCCAAGCGCTGGGAGTTCTTCCAGTCCGAGCCGCGCCGGCAGGCGGCCATCCTGGTTTCGCTCTCGGAGTTTGCCGCCCAGGAAAAGCAGCTGGCCCCCACCCTGGCTCGCATCCGCCAGATCGCCACCCAGGAGTGCAATATCCCGGAGGAACACCTGCACATGGGCGGGCCGCCGGTGGACAACGTGGCCATCGACGAGGAGGGGCAGCGGGCCGTACGCACCGTGGCCACCATGGCCCTGGGGGTCGGGTTCCTGTTGTGCTTGGGCTGCTTTCTGCCCAACCTGGGCTGGAAGCGGGCCGTGAAGTTCAGCACCTTCGTCTTTTTCACGGCTTTGTTCAGCGAGTTGAGCAGCCTGGCCATCGTGCACTATGCCAGGGTGCCGGTGGATGCCGTGCTGCTGACCATGCCCACGCTGGTGTTCGTGCTCACGCTCTCCGGGGCGATTCACATCGTCAACTATTACTTCGACACCATCGAGGATCAGGGGCCCCGCCCCGAGGCTCCCGCCGGAGCGGTGGCCAAGGGGTTCCTCCCCTGCACGCTGGCTGCGGCCACCACGGCCGTGGGGCTGGGCTCGCTGGCTATCGCCGACCTGCTGCCCATTCGCAAGTTCGGCATCATGTCGGCTGTGGCCATCATGGTGTCGCTGCTGTGGCTGTTCCTCTACCTGCCCAGCTTGTTGCAATACTACCCCGATTCCCAGGGGCGCTGCCGAAAAGTCCAGGGGCGCGAGTCGCTGTTTTCCCGGGCCACGCGGCACTGGTTCCTCCCGGCCCGCGAGTGGGTCCTCCGCCGCAACCGCCTCGTGCTGGCCGGTTTCGTGCTGGTGATGGTTCTGTTCGGCTACGGGGTGGCCACGCGGATGAAGACCACCGTCAAGCTCATCAAGCTGTTCGACCAAAGCACGCGCATCGTGCAGGACTACACCTGGCTGGAGAACAAGGTGGGGCCGCTGATGCCCATGGAAGTGGTCATCCGCTTCGACAACCGCCACCCGGAGATCGCCAACTGGAGCCTGCTGCAGCGGATGCGGTTGATCGACCAGGTCAACCGCCGCCTGACGGCCCTGGAGGAAGTGGATGCCACCTTGTCGGTGGTCACCTTCGTCCCTTCGCTCTATCCCCGGGTGACCCTCGGCAGGAGCACCGCCGACCGCGTGCTGAACGAAAAACTCCTGGAGTTTCGCCAGTATTTCCTGAGGCGGGACTTCTACGTGCAGGAGGGGGACCAGGAGCTGTTCCGCATCAGCCTCCGCATGGCCGCCCTGAGCGACGTGGACTACAGCCACTTCGTGGAGGAAATCCGCAAAGCGGTCGATCCCCTGCTGGCCCAGATCGGCTCCGGCAAAGTGCAAGCCACCTACACGGGCATCGTGCCGCTGGTCTATAAGGCCCAGAACGAACTGCTCACCGGGTTGTTCGAGAGTTACACGCTGGCCTTTGGGCTGATCTTTTTCATGATGGTGATGCTGGTCTGGCCCACGGCCGGCCCGCTGAAGGCCCTGCCGGCTGCGGCCCTGACCATGCTGCCCAACTTGTTCCCCACCCTCGTGGTGTTCGGCTACATGGCCTGGATGGGCATCCTGGTGGACATCGGCACCATGATGACCGCCAGCGTGGCCCTGGGGGTGGCCGTGGACGACACGGTGCACTTCCTTTCCTGGTATCGCCGCGGCGTGGCCGCCGGAAAGTCGGCCGCCGATGCCACGCGGCAATCTTATGCGCACTGTGCGTGGGCCATGGTGCAGACGTCGATCGTGGGGGGCTTGGGCATGTTCATGCACTACTTCAGTGCGTTTACTCCCACCATGCGGTTCGGCGTGTTGATGCTCCCTCTGCTGGCCACGGCCTTGGTGGGCGATTTGCTGATGCTGCCGGCGATCCTGGCCGGTCCCTTCGGCCGGTTGTTCCGCCGTCACCGGCCGGAGCAGGCCCCGGTGGCCCCAGCGGGGATGCCCCCGGTGCCCGCCCCCCCTCACACCGAGTTGGTCAAGTCCCCCGCCTCGATCAACCAGCAACAGGGGTGAGTTTCCCGCGGGAGCCTGCTCAATGCCCGCGGTAGGAAACCACCGTCTGCATGTAGTTGGCCCGCTGCAACAACGCCGGATCGCCGCAACGGCTCATGGACAGCCGCCCGCGAAGCTGCTCCAGGGTCATCTGGTGCTCCTGCAGCCAGTGCCGCACGCCTTGTAACAGCCGCTCCAGGGCCGATGGACCGTGCCGCAAGAGGTGCCCTACGACCATCACCACATCGGCCCCCACGGCCAGGGCCTTCACCACGTCCTCCGGCTCCTGCACGCCGCTGCTGGCGGCCAGGTTCACCGAGAGCTGATCCCGCAGCACGCCGATCCATCGCAGCGGCAAACGCAGCTCGTGCCGCGTGCTGAGCACCAGCACCGGCTCGATGCACATTTTTTCCAGGTTCACGTCCGGCTCCAGGTAGCGATTGAACAGCACCAGCGCCTCGGCCCCGGCGGCCACCAGCTCGGCAGCAAAGTGCGGCAAGCTGCTAAAATACGGCCCGATCTTCACCGCCAGCGGCAACCGGGTCGCCTGCCGCACCCCCTGGACCGCCTCCAGGTATTGCTGTTCCACCTGCTGGGCGGACAGGTCGGCCCGGGTGGGCACGTGGTAGATGTTCAGCTCCAGGGCGTCGGCTCCGGCCTGCTCCAGCCAGGCGGCAAATCGGGTCCAGTCCCCCGGACCCGGGGCGTTGATGCTGGCGATCACCGGCACGGAGAGCTGCTGCCGGGCCTGTTCCAGCAGCCGCAGGTAGGGCAGGGGGCCCTGGTTGTAGTCTTTCAGTTGGGCGTAGAGCTGAGGCAGCTCGGGCAGCTCCTCGGGCTGGAACTCGTACAGCTAGGTCAGGAGCCGCTCGTCCCGCTCGAACTGCTCGGCAAAAAGCGAAGGCATGACCACGGCTCCCGCTCCGGCTTCCTCCAGCCGCCGCAGCACTTGCAGGTCGATCGTCAGCGGCGAAGCCCCGGCCACCAGCGGCGAGGAAAGCTCCAGGCCCAGGTAACGAGTCCTCAAGTCAACGGGCATGGCCGATACCTTCGATTGCGAGCCATGAGGAAAAGTGGGGGCTGCCGGAGCCGGAAGACCCCCCTTCCATTGTCCTTCATACTCGCGGGGGCGAACAAGCAAAGAGACGATTTTTTCACTGCGCTTGAGCCCCTTTTGTTCCTCCTTCCGGGGGCGTCCCTCCCTGGCTGCGAAGATGTTCCACCAGGCGATGAACCAGCGGGGCCTGGTCTGGGTGGATGCGGCGGAGAGCTTCCTCCAGGGGCAGGAACTCGGCTCGATCCACTTCCCACGACGCGCACCGCGGCCGGCTCCCCTCGGGAGCCAGAGCCGCAAAGCCGACAATCCGCTTGCGGCTCTTGCGGTACTGGACCTCCCCCAGGGGGATCAGCTCCTGCGGGGGGACGATGCCGGTTTCTTCGGCGGTTTCGCGGCGGGCGGTTTGTTCGGGCTGTTCGCCCGGGTCCAGCTCTCCCTTGGGAATGCTCCACGGCGCGCGGCGGTTGTACGCCCCGGAAGGGTGAACCAGCAGCACCTCCAGCCGCCCCTGGTTCCAGCGATACAGCAACACTCCGGCCGATTGTTTCATGGCGCGTTTGTTTTCGGCGGCGCCGTCGAGCGTACCGCGCAAGTCGCTTTTTGACCAGTTGCGCAGCCGGCGGAACAACCGCGCGCTGCCACCGGTTTCCCGGCCGCCCCGCCGCAGGAAGCAACGGCTCCCGGTGCGCGAAAACCCTACTGCGCCTCGGAGTAGCTCCCCGAAGGCGAGGCGCTGATGTAGCGTCCCGGGGGCAAGGGCCGGGCGGCCACGGCAAAGCCCATCTCGTACAGCTCCTTTTTCAATCGCCGGTAGTGGCCGAAGCTATCCGGGTGGACCCAGATGGTGATGGTGGTTTTTTGGGGATCGACGCGGGCCAGCAGCGCTCGGAACTCGGAGCTGGCACCCAGGGCCTGCTCCAGCGGCACTCCCGGCGGGTCCTTCTCCGGCACGAACGTGGCCACCACCAGTCGGGCAAAACTTAGCGTGCCCAGCTCCGAAAGCGTGGAGACCTTTTGCAGCACGTAGCGCAAGCGGTAGCCCCGGATCGGCCCCACGGTGGCCGAAAGCACGGCCGCATGGCGCAGTTGGGCGGCGCGGCGCTTGGCGTCTTCCTTGAGCCGGGCCACCAGCTCCTCGAAAGGCACGTAGGCCAGGTGCCCGGCGGTGAGCTGAAAATGAAGCTCCTCGTCCTGGACGGTGCGGCTGACCGGCGTGGGATAGCTGACCACATGGACCGTCCTGGGCTGCCGGAGGGAGCGTTTGGCCAGTTCCTGCTGGGCCAGTTCCAGCTGCCGGGCCTGGCGGAGGATTTCTTGCTGCAGGCGGAGCTTTTCCTGGCGGTAGTGTTTTTGGGCCTGTTGTTTTTCCCGCAAGCGTTCTTGGAGGTCTTGTTTCTCTTGGGCCAAGGCGTCGGCTTGTTGCTGGAGTTGCTTGCGTTGGTGTTGGTTTTGCTGCCGGGCCTGTTGCATTTGTCCAAGCCGCTTCTGGGCTTCGTCGAGCTGCCGCTTGAGCTGGGCCAGGCGGTTCTTCAACTCCGGGGAGGGTTCCGGCACCGGCGGAGTGCGCTGGATGCGCAAGCCCACCACCATCACCAGGATGATGAGAATCCCTACGATGTTGGCCACGATGTCCAGGAAGGAATCGCTGTCCATTCCGGAGGCGGTGGGGGGTTGTTGCCTGGCCACGGGTGGTTTCCTCCCGGGATGCGTGTGTCAGCGGATCGGTTGCAGTTCCAGCCCGCTGGTGCGCAGGGCTTGCTGGAGGAGCTGCCAGTTTTTGCTGGCTCCCGGTGCCACGCGGACACGCAGGGCGGGTTTCCAGTACATGCCCCGGCCGGCCTTGCCCCAGGACTGGATTTCGCGGGCCAGCACGTCGGTCAGTTGCGTGGCCCAACGCCCCAGCGGCTGATCCAGCCGGATGGTCGTGGCCCGCAGGCTGCCGTTGTGCAGCACCACCAGGCGATCCGGGTACAAGTTGACCGTGATGGCCCGCCGCAGCGGGATGGCTCCCGGGGGCGGGTCTTCCATCAGGCCCGCCGTGCCGGAGCCGGCGTGCCGGTTGGAATGGTGTGCCTGGGGGGAGGAGCGTGTGGGGTCGTCCTGGTTCAGCAGGGCTGAAAAGCCCAGCGAGCCGGATTGCTGCTGGGCCGGAGAGCCACCGGCAGCTCCCGCGGCGGCGGGGCTGCCGCCCGCGGCGGCACCCGAGGAGGAGCTGGAAAGCCCCAGGGAGGAAGAGCCACCGGCGGCGGAGGCGGCACCCAGTCCCCCGGTACCCCGGCCGGAGGCCTGCCCCCCGGCGACGCCTCCCGTGGCAGCGGAGATTCCGGCGCCTGCGCTGCGGCCGGAGGACGACACCCCGGCGGCAGGCTGCCCCGTGGCAGAGTGTCCCTGGCTCGGGGCCGTGGCGGACGAAGCGCTGCCACTGCCGGAGCTTGCTTGCCCGCTGTCAAACAGGGAGTTTCCGCCTTGCCCCCTGGTGGTGTTCCGGGCCAGCATGCTTTGCAGCCCGGGCGGCGAGCCGGTTGCTGGGGTGGTTGTGCCGGGTGGGGATTCTCCCGGGAAAGGCCCGGAGCCGAATCCCTCTCCACCAGGGCGAGCCGGAGTGCCTGGAAGTCCAGGCCCGAGGGAACCGCTCCCCAACCCGGAGGCTCCCCGCCGGGAACCCATGGCAGCGGCCAGTGCGGAGTTGCCGCCGGTTGCCCCCTGCCGGGCTGCTGCGGGGGTGGTGCTTCGGGTGGGCCGAAACGCCTGGGAGCCAAAGCCGCTGCCTGTTCCCGAGCCTCTGCCGCGGCGAGTTGTGCCCGGCGCCGAACGGTGAGCGTGACCTGCCCCAGGGGCAACCGGGCGCAGCCCGCCGAAGACGTCCGCCTGGTAAAGTCCTGCTTCGGCCGAGGAGCGGGGGCCGGAGTCGCCTTGGGCCAGCTGGCGTTGCAGCCGCCGCGCCTTTTGCACGGCCAGGCGTTGCAGCTGGATCAACTGGGGGTCTTCGGCACCAAATTCCAGCTGCCAATCCCCTTCGATCAGCTCGTAGCCCAGCGGGCCTTTCCAGTTCTGCAACGCCCGCCGCACGGCGTAGTAGGCGGCGATGCCCTGGGGCCGGACCAGGATGAGCGGATAAGGGGTTTCTTCCGGCGGCAGTCCTTGCTGGCGCCAGTGGCGGACGGTGGTTCGCAGGGCGGCCACCAGGGGATTTTCCGGCCCAGTGTGCAGGAAGTCCCTGGCCCGCAGCTCCACCCCCCCCGGCTGGATCAGCACGCTATCCCGGCGGCACTCGATGTAGATGGGTCGCCGCCGCGTGCCGTGGCGCCCCTGGAAGGGGACGATGGCATAGGAGACGGCCGCTTGCGGTTGGGGCTTTTCCTTCAGCCGTGTCTGGATTTCCTGGAGTTTATGTTGGTACCAGACCAGGCGTTGGCGAAGCCGGTCCAGCTCTTCGGCGTCCAGCTCCTCGCCCTGGGAAGCCAGCAACTTTTGCCAGCGGCGCACCTCCTGTTCCAATTTGCTTTTGTGCTCGACCAGTTGTTCCAGTTGTTCCTCCTCCTGTCGCAGACGCCCTTCCAGTTGTTCGATCCGGCGTTGGAGGTCTTTGACTTGGGCCTGAAGTGCCTGGGCCTGCTGCTGGAGCCGGGCCTGGGCCTGGGCCTGCCGGGCGCGGGCCGCTTGCAGCGCATGCCGGCGGGCCTG
>JALSGI010000450.1 GCA_026982835.1 Planctomycetota bacterium
CCCCGGCACCGACGTCTGGATGGCCTTAAACTCCCCGCGGACGTTGTCCGGGGCCTCGGGCTTGGGGTCGAAGGTGTCGATGTGGCTGGTGCCGCCATGGGTCCAGATGAGAATACAGTTCACATCGCCCGAGGGCTGCCGTCCCTGGGAAGCGGCCCGGGCCCGACCGGCCAGCCACAACGGCAGCGACACGCCCAAGGGGGCCAAGGCACCCACTTGCAAGAAACCACGTCGCGTGACTCGCTCGCAGTCACGAAAGGCACGGGGCAGGAGGTTCAACATCGCTGCTTCTCCCTTGGTGTCGTCGTCGGTAGGCAGGCCACGGGGTGTGTAGCCCAAAGGAAGGCGACCAGCGGCTACACGGAAGGCACTACTCATTGTATCGAACCGCCAGAACGGATCAACTGATTTTTATTCCTTCGGTGCCCGGGCGATAATTTAACGGACCGTTGAAAAACGCAAGTTGGGAGGGCGAGGTCACGGCCGAGCCGCTTTTTTTCAGCAGACGCGAGGAATGCCATAACTCGTTTCCTTTCAGGTGGACTTTTTCAACGGGCTGCTAAGCAAACTACGCACGTTTCGGGCCTTTTGGCACTTTCTCCGGGCGGCCAGGAGGGGAGAGAGACTGGGAGGCATGGCGACCTGAAGAGCCCCCCGCGTAAGCGGGGGGAGACGTGGAGGCGTGGGGATTTGGAGGGCTTGGCGAGCCGCCGACTTGAGTCGGCGGAGGACTTGGAGGCTTGGGGGCTTGGAGGGAGTGGCGAGCCGGGAGCACGAGCTCCCGGTTGAGCGGCGAGCCGCCAGCTTCAGCTGGCGGAGGAGAATAACCAAAAGCGCTTATTTGGCTCTCCCCGGGCTGAAGCCCGGGGAGAGCCGAAGTCACAATAAGCGCCGACTCGAACACCAACCGGCCAGCCGCCGCACAGCCAAAACTTTGTGAAAAATGGCACGAAATCGCTTCCACTTGGTTGACAGTTCGCCGCCGGTTGGACTAAATTACCAGCCCAACCACGGCTCCCAGCCTGCATCCTGCCAAAAGCCATCCCCGAGAAGGGTTCCGTAACACCCACGAACAAAAGCACTTGCGACCAGTGCCCCCTGCCAGCCCCGAGCCGCCCCCGGGGGAACCCCCCCAGCACCCCTTTGCGGTGGCCCTGGAGTGGGTCAGTCGCATCGCCGCCGCGGTGATTGTGATGGTGGGATTGGGGCTCGGGGGGCGGTGGTTGGACCAGAAACTCGGCACCCATTACTGGGTGCTTGTTGGTTTTTTGTTCGGACTGCCGGTGGGCATCGGTTACCTGATCTGGGTAACCCACCGCTTGCAGTCCGGGCGAAAACCACCCCACTGATGGGTGGCTCCCTTGGGAAAGACCGCAAACGGACCCCGAGCCGTTTTTCACTAGACGCCGGGCCATGACGCACGCCAAGCCGCAAGCTGCTTTCCATCCCGTGGGATTTGCCGGCTGGGTGCTGCGCTATGTTGGGCTTTCGGCCCTGATGTTTGCTGCCGCGATCCTGCTGGCCTGGTGGCACGGTTCCTGGCCCGTGGCACTGGCCGCCGGAGGGATCTGCTGGGCCGGGGCCAGCCTGGGCTTCTGGGTTCTGTGTTGGGGGAGCACTCCCCCGCGGGCCGCCGTGGCCCTGGGCGGGGCCATCCTGCTCCGCACGCTCCTCCCCCTGCTGGTGGCCCTGATGGTACAGAGCAAGTTCCCCTGGCTGCAAACCCAGGGGTTTCTGGGCCAGGTGGTGATCATCTACCTGGTCGGCCTGGCGGCGGAAACCGCGTTGATCGTCCCCGTGATCCAAAAACGCCCAGCACTCCCGGCCGACCCCGCAGTGGCAAGATCCGAGCATGGCTGATCCGGTCCTGCACATTAAAGACAGCTACTTTTTCGAGGTGCCCCGGTTCCTCTGGCGGCGCAACTGGCAGTCGCTGGAGGAGGTGCCCGAGTTTCTGCGCAAGGCCCACCCGGAGGCCACGCTGGCCGATTTCAATCGGGATCTCTCGGGCAAGATTCTCATTCCGCAGCCGTTTGGCCAGTTGAAGAACCTGTACGAGCCGGCCTCGGGGTTTTGTATTTCCAAGTTCATGATCCTCGAGGTGGTGGTGGCCCTGCTGCTGTTTTTCCTGCTTCGTCGGGCGGTGCGGCAGATCCGGCCCGACGGCCCCCCGCGAGGGAAGTGGGCCAACGCGGTGGAGGCCCTGGTGTTGTTCATCCGCGACCAGGTGGCTCGCAACGCCATCGGCAAAAAGGACGGCGACAAGTTCGCCCCGCTGCTGGCCACGTTTTTCGTGTTCATCCTGGGCTGCAACCTGATGGGCATGTTGCCCTGGCTGGGCACGCCCACCGGGGCCTGGGGGACCACCTTCGCCCTGGCCGTGGTAGCCATCGGCACCACGATCGGGGCTGGGTTCGTAAAGTTAGGTCCCGTGGGCTTTTTTGCCAACATGATCCCCAAGATCCCCCTGCCCTGGTTCTTTTTGCCGCTGACGCTGGCCATCCAAGTGACTGTTTTGGCCATCGAGCTGCTGGGCCTGGTGATTCGCCATGTGGTGCTCAGTATTCGTTTGTTGGCCAACATGGTAGCCGGGCACCTGGTCATCCTGGGCTTGTTGGGAGCGGTGGTCGGTGCAGCGAACGCTTCGACT
>JALSGI010000451.1 GCA_026982835.1 Planctomycetota bacterium
CATACCACACAAAAAACGGTCGCTTCTTTTTCCGGCAGCGGTCCAGGAAGCGGAACACCGGCTCCATGCCCTGGCGGCCGATCTTCAGCCCCTCGTCCCCGTGCCGGCCGCCGCGTCGGGGATCGCCGTGGGTCATGCCGTCGCTGAACCCCCCGTCGCGCCAGTGCCCCTCCCACCATTTGCCCGACTGAAAGCTCAGGTATCCCCGCTTGGCCAGCAGCCGGGGCAGGGTGGGAAGCTGTCGGACGCTTTCCAGCAGCACTGCCCGAGGTACGCCCCGCACCGGGTCGTTGCCCGTGATGCGGTGCTGATGCGGATAAAGCCCGGTGAGCATGGTCATCAGGCTAGGACGGCACAAGCTGGTGGGCACGTAGCCGCGGGTGAACAGCACCCCCTGGGCAGCCAGGCGGTCCAGATTCGGGGTGCGGATATGCGGGTGATCCATGAACGAAAAATGCCACCACGCCTGGTCATCGCCGATGATGAACAGCACATTGGGCGGCTGCTGCCGGGCCAGGGCCGCCGGAGCCTCTCCGGCTACCACCGCAGCAGGCCACCCCAGGCAGCACAGCAGCAGAAGCAAGCGTCTCATCTTGGTTGGGTCCTCACAAGGAAAGCAGAAACCGGCAAGCTCTCCTGCTACCATACTTGCCCGCCGGGAGAGTGCAACGCCGCGGCCGGTTGCAGCTGGCATACTTGCGTTTGTTCTTGCACTGCAGCGGAAGCTCCGGCGCACGCCGCAGGCCTCACGGCGCAAAGCGATCCGTCACCCTCCCCGCTCCTCCGGGAGCTTACGCTCCCGGCTCGCCTTGATACGGAGAATCCGTTTCTGTTCTTGGTGTTGAAGTCGCTTTAATCTCCGTCGGCTGAAGGTGCGCGGCTCGCTCCCCTCCAAGCCCCCAAGCCTTCACGTCTCCCGCGGCTGAAGCCGCGGGCTCGCCGGAAGCACGAGCCAAGCGCCCATGTGCTAGCTGGCTAAACACGTACTACGCTTACGGCTCGCTGTGGTTTTCTCGTTTTCGCACTCTCAAACGCCCCTCAATGTAGCGTTCCCCTCCCCGAAGGCCATCCCCTGGACACTCCTCCGGGGGGCGGTACACTGCCGGTACGCGAAGTTTTTGGTGCCTTGGTTCGCTTTGCATGCCTTGATCTCCAGGAGCCCACCTGCCATGAAAGCCGCTTACATTGAGCAGACCGGCCCGCCGGAGGTGATCCAATGGGGCGAGTTGCCGCAGCCGGAGCCCCGGGGCAACCAGGTGCTGGTCAAGGTGGGGGCCGTGGCGCTGAATCCCGTGGATACCTACATCCGGGCCGGCACCATTGCCATGGAACTGCCGCGGCCGTTTATCATTGGCTGCGACGTGGCCGGCACGGTGGAGGCGGTGGGGCCGGAAGTGAAGCGGTTCCAGGTGGGCGATCGGGTTTGGGGCAGCAACCAGGGCCTTCTCGGTCGCCAGGGCACGTTTGCCGAGTACGTGGCCGTGGAGGAACAGTGGCTCTATCCCACCCCGGAGAACGTCTCCGACGAGGAAGCTGCCGCCGTGGCGCTAGTGGGCATTACGGCCCACCTGGGACTGTTTTTGCACGCCCGGCTGCGTGCCGGGGAAACGGTGTTCGTGCACGGGGGCACCGGGGGAGTGGGCTCGATGGTGGTGCAGATGGCCAAGATCGCCGGGGCCAGGGTCATCACCACCGGCGGCACCGAGGAAAAGGTCCGCCGTTGCCGGAAACTGGGGGCCGACCTGGCCATCAACTACAAAACCCAGGACGAAGCCGAACACATCCGCCGCTTCGCCCCCGAGGGGGTGGACCTGTGGTGGGAAACCCTCCGGGAGCCGGACTTTGATCGCACCGTGGAGCTGCTGGCCAGGCGGGGCCGGATGGTGGTCATGGCCGGCCGGGACGCCCGGCCCCCCTTCCCCGTCGGCCCCTTCTACGTGAAAGACCTGTCGCTGCACGGGTTTGTGATGTTCAACGCCACGGCCGAAGAACAACGGACTTGCGCCGAGGAGATCAACCGCTGGCTCTCCGAAGGAAAGCTCAAGGCCCAGATCGACCGCGTGATGCCCCTGTCCCAGGCCGCCCAAGCCCATCGACTCCAGGAAGAAAGCACCGTGGGCAAATCCGGTGTGCTGGCCGGCAAGATCGTGCTCAAGCCGTAGCTTCTCCGCGGCTGGTCTGCTGCGGCGGGAACACCACCAGCTGCTCCAACTGGCCCGGCAGCTTCAGCAGCAGATGCACCAAGCCCCGCCCCGGTTGCGGGAACAGGTGGGCGAGTTTTTACGGAACGTGCGGGAGCATCACGCCAAAGAAAACGACCTGATCTACGAGGCGGTGCCGACCGACATCGGGACCGGGGACTAGACGGCGTAAGTTTTATTAAAATAAGCACTTGTGCTTTTATTTCTCCTGGCAGGTCCGAGTGGCTCAGGGCGAGCAAGCCCGGCCTGTCGTCATTTTGATAGCGCTTTTGTCGGGCCAAATGGTGTATTGGAATTGACAATTGCGCCAGGAATCTTTAGCATAGGGATAGGACTAGTTGTGCGCAGAGCCCGGTGGGCCTTTCAGGAACACAGGCTTTGCCGGGTGAGCAAGGACGCCCAAGCCGTTTTGCCGTATCCGAAAGGAAACTGTGCTCGTCCGATCC
>JALSGI010000452.1 GCA_026982835.1 Planctomycetota bacterium
CCGGGACCCCAGTAGCGGAGGAGGGACTCGAACCCCCGACACGCGGATTATGATTCCGCTGCTCTAACCAACTGAGCTACTCCGCCATCGCCAGCGGCACTTTGCCACTGCTTAAAAATAGTATCGCCCAAAATGCGGGGAATCAACTCCCTTTTGCCCCTGAGGAAACCCTGTCTTGGCTGGTCGCATCTTCTTATCTCACAGCAAGTTATGGAAGGAACACCAAAATCCCACCAGTCTGCTCCTCTGGCAACTCCCCGGGCGCTGGGGGAGCTAGCCCCGGAAAGCGTCACGGCACGGGGCAGCTTCCGCCCGGCCATCTGCAAGCACGCTCCCGGCGGCACGCATTGCAGCCCTCGAAGAACCCCTTTGCCCAAGGGCGTCCCCTGATCGTCCCCTCGAAAACTCGGCAGGAGCCCGTGCCGCGGTCCTCTTCAAGTTGCGTGTTCCGGAGAGCGGAAATCCGGGGATACTTGCACCTTGGGGAAACGCTCACGCTGGAGATTGCCCCCGGCAAGGGATAGGATGAACAGGGAAGCGCGGATAGTGTGGATGCGATCAAGGGATCTCACACGGGAGGGTCGAACCATGCGGTACCATGTGCTGAGTTGGTTGCTTGTTTGTGGGGTGTTGGCCAGTTCGGGGCTTGCGCAGCAGGGGCAGGGGACCAGGGAACCTGGCACTACCCCCGCGAAGGAGACTTCTTCGCCTCCGGCTTGGGCCAAGGCGTTGCTGGAGCGGATCGACCGCCTGGAACAGAGGCTGGCAGCCGCCGAAAAGAACAAGGCTCCCCAAGGCCGGGAGGAAGCGCTTCCCGATTGGGCCCAGCAGCTCATCCTCCGCGTGGACCGGCTGGAGGACCAGGTGGAGCAACTGGCTGCACAGACCGACGAGGCGCTTCGGGCTCTGCGCGACCTGGCCCGGCGGGACGGCGACCGCTACTACCCCCAACTGTTGGGCAAGATGCAGGATCCGAAGTTCCGCCAGGAGGTGCAGCGGGTGGTGCAAGGGACGCTGGTGATCAACAACCTGACCGGCTTCACGCAGCCGTTTTACATCAATGGGGCGTTGTGGAACGTGCCGCCGGGCCGCTCGGAGCTGAAAGTGCCCATCGGCACCGTCTATGCCCGCTTGCCCTGGGAGCCCAGCTCCAAGAGCTGGAACAACTGGCGCGTGAACAACGGCCGCCAGGAGCTTTACTTGGAGATACGATAGTCCCGGGGTGGCCAGGGAGGGGGGAGCTTCGGCCAGCCGGCTGCTTGGCCGGCAGAAGCGATTGACCCCAAGTCGGCCTTTGTTCTGCACAGGCAAGAACAGGAGTGAACCGCCGTGTCCGTTCAAGGGATGTACCGTGCTCCCCGGCCGTCGCGCAGCCCGGTCAACGCCGTGTTGTTGATCCTGGTGCTGGTGCTGGTGGGGCTGCTGGTGGTGCAGCAACTGCGCTGGCCGGGGGGACCGCTGCGCGACCCGTTGGCCAAGCCCCGGCCCGTCACCCCCCGGGGCGATCTGCACGAAGACGAAAAAGCCACCATCGCCCTGTTCGAGCAGGCGGCTCCCTCGGTGGTGTACATCACCACGGTGGTGCACCAGCGGGACTTGTTCTCCATCAACGTGCTGGAGGTGCCCAAGGGGACCGGCAGCGGGTTCGTCTGGGACGCCAAGGGGTACATCGTCACCAACTTCCACGTGATCCAGGAGGCTACCGGGGCCAAGGTCACGCTGGCCGACGGCTCCACCTGGGACGCCCGATTGGTGGGCGCCGCCCCCGACTACGACCTGGCCGTGCTCAAAATCGACGCCCCGGCCGAAAAACTGCGGCCGATCCCTGTGGGCACCTCGTTCGACCTGAAGGTGGGGCAGAAGGTCTTTGCCATTGGCAACCCGTTCGGGCTGGACCACACGCTCACCACGGGCGTGATCAGCGGGCTGAACCGCCGCATGCGATCGGTTTCGGGTCGCACGATCAAAGAGGTGATCCAGACCGACGCGGCCATCAACCCGGGCAACTCCGGCGGTCCGCTGCTGGACAGCTCCGGGCGGCTGATCGGCGTCAACACGGCCATCTACAGCCCCTCGGGTGCGTATGCCGGAGTGGGGTTCGCCGTGCCGGTGGACACGGTCAACCGCGTGGTGCCGCAGTTGATTCGCCACGGGCGGCTGCAGCGGCCCGTGCTGGGGGTGGAACTGCACGAGCAGGCCGCCCGCCAGCTGGCGGGAGTGCCGGGGCTGCTGGTGGTGCGGGTGGTACCCGGCTCGGGGGCGGCCAAAGCGGGCTTGCGTCCCACGCAGGTGGACCAACTGGGGCAGATTCACCTGGGGGACATCATCATCGGCATCGACGGCAAGCCGGTGCGTACGCGGGACGATCTGCTGGAGGTGCTGGAGCAGAAGAAGGCGGGGGAGCAGGTGGTGCTGAAGATCTTGCGCGACGGGGAGGAGCAGGAAGTGCCGGTGGTGCTCAGCCAGGGGGGATAGGGTTTCCGGCCCGGAGGGGCGGAGGCAGCTTCCGGGTCTGCCGGCTAAACCAAACTCCCCCCCCTACTAACAGGGGGATCGTTATGCATAACCAACTTGAATTTGGTAACTTACGACAAATCATTGCCCCAAATTTTCTGCGATCTTCTGCCTACCCCCTATTT
>JALSGI010000453.1 GCA_026982835.1 Planctomycetota bacterium
CTTGTCTTGGTATGGATTGTGGTTCTGGTGTTCCCGCTGGGAACAAGCGCCGCCGGGCCGGAAAAAGCCAAGCCGCAAAAATCCCCGCCCCCCAAAACCTCCCAGCAGGACGAAGAATACTACGAACTGTTCCGCACTCTGGCCGACGTGATCGACCAGGTGGAACGCAACTACGTCACCCCCGTGGACCGCAAGGAACTGCTGGAAGCGGCCATCCGGGGAGTGCTGCAAAAGCTGGACCCGTACTCCAACTACATCCCGCCTGAGAAAATCGACCGCTTCCGCACCGAGCTGGAGAACAAGTTCGGCGGGGTGGGCATTCAGGTGACGATGGAAAACGGCCACCTGAAGGTCATCAGCCCCATCGTCGGCTCCCCGGCCTACCGGGCGGGAGTGATCGCCGGGGACGAGATCGTGGAGATCGAAGGCAAGCCGGTGCGGGGAATGAGCCTGGATGATGCCATCCGGCTGATGAAAGGCCCGCCGGGCACCTCGGTGACCTTCAAGGTGCTGCACCCGGGGGAGCGCAAACCGGTCTCAATCACTGTTACCCGGGAGATCATCCGGCTGGAGACGGTGCTGGGAGCCCGCCGGGACGAACAGGACCGCTGGGAGTATTTCATCGACCCGGAGCACGGGATCGCCTACATCCGCCTGACGGCCTTCGGTCCCGAAACCGCCCGCGACCTGCGGCAAGTGCTTTCGCAACTGACCAAGGACCCGCGTTTCCGGGCGTTGATCCTGGACCTGCGTTTCAATCCCGGCGGGCTGCTCAGCGCGGCGGTGCGGATTTGCGATATGTTCCTGCCCCAGGGGAAGATCGTTTCGGTGAAGGACCGGCACGGGCGGGAGCGGGTGTGGCGGGCCAAGGGGCCGGGTACGTTCGAGCACTTCCCGATGGTCGTGTTGGTCAACCGCTTCAGCGCCAGTGCCAGCGAGATCGTTTCGGCCTGCTTGCAGGACCACCATCGGGCCTTGATCGTGGGCGAGCGGACCTGGGGCAAGGGGAGCGTGCAGAACGTGATCCAGCTCCAGGGGGGCCGCAGTGCGCTGAAGCTCACCACCGCCGCCTACTTCCGCCCCAGCGGCAAGAACATCCACCGCCATCCCGGGGCCAAGCCCAGCGACACCTGGGGCGTGATGCCCGATAAAGGCTACCGGCTGCGGATGAGCGATGCGGAGCTGCGGGCCCTGGTGCGGCACCGCCGCCAGATGGACATCGTTCGTCCCCACCACAAGCCTTCCCCCAAGAAAGACAAACCCAAGGATCAGGCCGAGCAAGGAGACAACGACTCCGACAAACCACCCCAGCAGCCGGAGTCTTCGCAGCCAAAGCAGGAAAAGAAGTTCGTGGACCGGCATTTGCAAAAGGCCATCGAGTACCTGATCCAGAAGATCAAAGAGCAAACGGCCACGGCCAAGAAGCCCTAGCGGGGGCACGGCCGGCCCAAGAAAAACCGGCGCCGGAAAAGGCGCCGGTTTTTTGGTTCTGCGCAGGGTGCGAACCTGCCCTGCAAGGGGCAGGTCCCCCCGAGTTCAATCGCGGGGACGGACCGCGCCGGAAAGACCGCTGTAGTCGGCCCGGTCTTCCGGATGCCACAGCGGCAGCCCCAGCTCCACCCGCTTGGCCAGCACGGCGATCTTCTCGGGCGATCCGGCCGGGGCGTCGGTGGGCTGGAACTCCTCGGTCACGCGAGGCTTGAAATACTCGTCGTGCCCGTACTTCTCAATCGCTTCGAATACGTTGCGTACCATCGGGACAACCCTCGAACAACCAAAAGGGGAACGGATATGAAACTAACCCGTGCCTTTGTCGTCTTGCTCTTTGTACTTCGCAAACCGCAGGGGGAAGGTTCTGTTTTTGCTCTTTGCTGGTTTTCGCCAGAAGGACGAAAACATCCACCCGTAACCGGGTGATCCAGAGACTCCACTTGGGCACAGCAGAATTACGGAACGTGGTGGGAGATTATTTGCGATTTCTCTTCATGGTTCCGTAACCCAAGTGGGGAGGAAACGGTGGAAAACGTCCTAGACACAAACACTTACCGGCAAATGGCCATTGCTTGCCGGTACGCCTTTATTATTGCCACCGATGCAGTGCTGTCAAGCAATAGGAAATTATTTTTTTAGCCCAAATCCAAAATAGTCCTCTCGGGGGGTTAGCGCCGCCGGTAAAGCCAGAAGTACTCGAATCGCCGCTCCAGGCGGTAGTGAGCCTGAAGCCACTGCTGAAGCTCCGAGAACTGCTTCAGCTCCCGATCCGACCCGCGGGGAAACTGCGGCACCCCGTCCCGACGCACCACCACGAAGTACCGGGGAGGCCGCTGCCGCAAGTGCTGGAGAAACTCCCGCCGCCACTGCCGGTAACGGGGGTTCTTCCGCTGGCACAGCGGCCGGTTGGTGGCAAACCGCGAGGCGGCCCGACGCTGCGACAGAAAATACAACAGGCACTCGTGCCCCCAGACCTGGATCGTCTCGCTCGGGCGGGTGTGTTCGGCCAGGTACTGGGCCACCGGCAGGGTGTACTGGTAGGCTCCGGCTCCCACCTTGTAGGGGGCACGGAACAGCTCCGCGTTGCGATGCCCCAAGACCAGCAACCGCATCTGCTGCCCGGTGCGCACCAGCGAGGGCACATCGA
>JALSGI010000454.1 GCA_026982835.1 Planctomycetota bacterium
GTTTCGGGCCGGCACGTTCATCCACGAGATCGCCCACATGGGCAAGGACACCATGCGCTGGTTCCAGGTGGGCTGGAACCTGATTTGCGGCGTGCCGATGCTCATGCCTTCGTTCTTGTACGATTGCCACATCGACCATCATGCCGTGCCCCACTACGGCACCCGACGCGACGGGGAGTACCTGCCCCTGGGGGCGGGGCCGGTGGGCCGTATCTTCGGGTATCTGGCCCAGATTCTCGTCATTCCCATCCTGGCGGTGGTGCGTTTTCTGGTCCTCACCCCCATTTCCTTCCTGCATCCGCGGCTGCGGCACTGGGTGCTGGAACGGTTCAGCTCCTACGTGATGAATCCCCGCTACCGCCGCCGGCTCCCCCCTTCGGCTCCCAAACGGTGGTGGGCCGTGCTGGAGGTGCTCTGCTTTTTCCGCGTGGCGGCCATGCTGGGCGTGGTGGCCCTGGGCGTGTATCCCTGGACGCGGCTGCTGGCCCTGTATGTGCTGGCCTGCTACGTGATCGGGCTGAACTGGGTGCGCAACCTCGTGGCCCACACCTACCGCAACACCGGGGAGCCGATGAGCCACCTGGAGCAACTGACCGATTCCATCACCTTGCAAGGCGTGCCGCTGCTGACCGAGCTGTTCTTTCCCTTGGGGCTGCGCTACCACGCCCTGCATCACTTGTTCCCCGGCATCCCCTATCACAACATGGCCCGCGCCCACTGCAAGTTGATCGAACAACTCCCGCCGGACTCTCCTTATCACCAGACGGTGCGGCCTGGGTTTTGGGCCGCGTTGGCCGAACTGTGGCGCCATGCCCGCTCGGGGGGCAGGACCGGAAGCGGCTCTCCCCGTCCCCTGACTTCGGCCGGTTCTCTGGCCGCCGGGGGCGTGGAGTGATGCGGCCGGGGCTTTTCCGGGACCGGGGGTGCGGACATTCCGAAGGGAACCACCTGGGGTTTCCGGTTCTGGAAAACTCTAACGGTCAGTCAAAGCGGCCAAAGTGCGCCCCTTGCACCCGGCTCCCAAGGCCAAGGTGTACCGCATCGGCCTGTTGGACGATGTAGAAAAGCGTATCGGTGAAACGGATTTCGCCGCTTGTGGTGCTTTTTCTCGTAAAACCGGTTCGCCGCCGCGATCCACAGGGAGGGAAGCCAAGGTGAATCAGCAACGCAGGCTCGGACGCGGCCTGGAAGCCCTGCTGGGACGCCCCTTTGCCCGGGAAGCCAAAGAGCCCGAGCTGGTGGCCGAAAACCCCGGCCCCGTGCAACGCGTCCCCGTCGCCCTGCTGGAGAGCAACCCCTACCAGCCCCGGCAGGAGTTCGACCCGGAGGAACTGGCCCAACTGGCCGAAAGCCTCCGCCAGCACGGCATGTTGCAACCCCTGCTGGTCCGCCGCTGTGGCCAGCGCTACCAGCTCATCGCCGGGGAACGGCGGTTGCGAGCGGCCATGCAAGCCGGCTGGCAGGAAGTGCCGGTGGTGGTGCAGGAGGTTTCCGATCGCCAGATGGCCGAGCTGGCCATGGTGGAAAACCTCCAGCGCAAAGACCTCAATCCGCTGGAAAAAGCCGCCGCGTTTCGCAACTACCTCCAGCAGTACCACTGCACCCAGGAAGAGCTCGCCTCGCGGTTGGGCATCCACCGCTCCACGGTGGCCAACCTGCTGCGACTGCTGGAATTGCCCGAGGGGGTGCAACAGATGATCCGCCAGGGGCAGCTTTCGATGGGGCATGCCCGGGCGCTGCTCCCCCTGGGTGAAGAACACCAGCAACTCAAAGTGGCCCAGCAAGTGGTACAACAGGGCTTGAGCGTGCGGGCGGTGGAATCGCTGGTGCAGCAGCTCCTGCGCAAGCAGGAGGAGGAGCCGCTGCTGGTGGTGGTCGATCCGCCCCCAGATCAGCCCAGCCCAAGCCAGGCCCGGCGGCAGCACCTGGAACGGCTGGAGCAGGAGTTCAAGTCGGCCCTGGGCACGCGGGTGCAGATTTGCCAAAGCGGCGAGGGGCGGGGGCGGATTGTGATCCACTTTGCCTCGCACGAGGAGTTCCAACGGCTGCGGGAACACCTCTGCTGCGGGGAGCGAGCGGGCAACCAACAGCAGACGGCCTGACAGCCCGGCCGGTGCCCTCGCCCCGGAAAAAGAAAATCCGGAGGAAAATCCGGGGAATCTGCGTTGCCATGCCGCCGCCAAACAGTATGATAAAAGCAATGGTTTTCAATGTTGGATCGGTCCCCGGTTGGTAGGAGCCGCCGGAGAAGCCATCGTTTGTGAAGCACGTCTTGGGTCTGCCCTCTTGGGTTGTTGTCTCTCTGCGATGCTCCACGTCGAGGCGGCCTCTTGCGACCCCTGCCCTTGAAGGACTGTGTTTGCGTAAATACATCCTTCCGGGAACCTGGCCGGTCCTGCGGTTGTGTGAGAGGGTTTGTGTCATGCAACAGGGGGTCATCAAGAAGTTGGTGACGGATCGCGGATTTGGTTTCATTTCCGGCGATCGCAACGATGTGTTCTTCCACCTGTCGGCCGTCACCGATGCGCGGTTCGACGACCTGTACGAAGGCCAGCACGTGGAGTATGAGCTGGATCGCGACGGCCGGGGCGGTCGTGGTCCTCGGGCTTCGGTCGTGCGGCCCCTGTAACCTGGG